>DATFET010000117.1:0-9912 GCA_035250835.1 Anaerolineales bacterium | reverse complement strand
ACCCGGTCAAGTATCGGCTGATGCTCGACCAGTTCACGAAGACGCTCGAGCTGAATGAGCTGCTCAAGGTCCCGGTCCGCAACATGTCGCTGGGGCAGAAGATGCGCTCCGAGCTGGCGGCTGCGCTCATCCATGAGCCGAAAGTTGTCTATCTGGACGAGCCGACCATCGGGCTGGACCTGATCGTGAAGGAGCGCATCCGCGACTTCATCAAGGCTGAATGCATCTCCAAGGGCATGACCGTGATGCTGACCACGCACGACCTGGGCGACATCGAAGAGTTGTGTCAGCGCGTCATCATTATCGACAATGGGCGCATCATTTACGACGGACCGATCGATACTATCAAAAAGCGGTTCGGAAAATACCGCGAGATCACCTTCGATACCACGGAGAGCATCAATGGGCTGAATCTTCCTGAAGGTGCAGAATTGCTCTCCATGCAGGACCACAAGGTCCAGATCCGCTTTGACCGCACGCTCAGCACTGCAAGCAAGGTGGCCGGCTCGGTGATGAACCAGATCGAGGTGAGTGACTTCTCGCTCTCCGAACCGGATCTGGGCGACATCGTCCGGCAGATCTATAACGGGGTTCTCGAAAGGGAAGCGGGATGATCCAGACAGCCAGACGAAACCTGTCTGCCTATTCCGCCATCTTCAGCATGATCCCAAAGGTGTTCATGGCGTATCAGCTCTGGTTCTGGATTGGACTGGTGCTGAACATCATCAGCATGGCGATCCTGGTCTTCTTCTGGCAGGCGATCTATGCCGATACAAATACGATCTCAGGGCTGGAGCTCGACCAGACCCTGCAATATATTTTGCTGGCGTTCATCTTCTCGCCGCTTGCCAGCAATGACCTGGTCTGGGAGTTTGGCAGCAACCTGCGCGAAGGGATGATGATCCATCATCTCCTGCGGCCTATCAATTTCCAGGGTATGAACTACGCCCAAACGTTGGGAACGCTGGCCACCCAGCTGATCCTGCAGATACCCATGGCGATCGTGGCGGTTGTGTTGTTCGGATTGCGTTTCCCAACAGACCTCGCCACCTGGCTGGCATTTATCGTTTCTGCAATGCTGGGCTTTACTGTGATCTTCTTTTTTTATTGGTTTCTCGCCTGCCTGACGTTCTATACCACCGAGATCTGGGGGCTGGGTGTGTTCATCCAGGGCATGAGCTTTTTCTTTAGCGGCGCGCTCGTCCCACTGGTGATGATGCCGGTCTGGCTGCAGGACATCGTACTCAGTGTTCCCTTTGTGCAGGCACTGGGTGTGCCCGTCAGCCTGCTGACCGGCATCACGCCACTTAGTGAAGCTCCACAGGTTTGGATGAGCCAAATCCTCTGGATCATCGCCATGTGGCTCATCTCCAGCCTCTTTTTCCGAGTCGCCGTGCGGAAGATCACCGTACAAGGAGGTTGATGATGACTCTCGCGCGGAGCGGAGGGGCAGTGCTTATCTGTCCCGCAGACGAAGCGCGGTATTCTATATGAAATTAGCGTTTCGTCTGCACTGCAAAATTGCGGCGGCTCCGCTCAGCGCGAGGTGCTTCTTACAAATAAATTATGGCTCGATACGCAAACCTCTACTGGATTTTTCTCATCCAGCGCCTCAAGGTGCTGATGGAATACCGCGCCAGCTTTATCCTGGGCGCCTCCTCCACGATCGTGTGGCAGGCTTCCAGTATTGCCGCAGTCTGGGTGGTGATGCAGCAGGTCCCTGATCTCAACGGCTGGGGCTATGACGAGGTCTTGCTGGTGTATGGGCTCGTTACGTTAGCCAAATCCATCAATCACATGTTCGCCGACAACCTGTGGACGCTCGGGCGTGGCTACATCCGCTCTGGAGGATTCGATCGCTTTCTCGTCCGCCCGATCGACCCCCTCTTCCACCTGCTTGCAGACCGTTTCTGCCAGGACGGCGTGGGGAATTTTCTCGTGGGAGTTGCACTGATCGTCCGCTCCACCAACGCGCTGGATATCGACTGGACTCCGTCGAAGCTGGCGATGCTGGTTGTCGGCGTACTGAGCGGCGGGATCATCTTTATCGCTCTTAACCTTATCACCTGTGTATCCGCCTTCTGGATCGTTGATTCGGTCCCAGTCACGCGCCTGGTATTCGATAATCACATGTTCGCACAGTACCCGCTGACGATCTATCCGCGGGCAATTGGTATCCTGCTAACGTGGGTCATTCCGTACGGGTTTGCATCCTTCTACCCAGCCAGCTATGTACTCGACCGCGACTATGGCAGCCTCGCCTGGCTCGGTCCGATCGTTGCGGCGATCCTGCTGTTCATCGGTTATCGTCTGTGGCAGACCGGCTTGAAATATTATTCAGGGACGGGCACCTAGACAGTAACAGGGGTTTGACGTTCATCGTCGTATAGGGTGCAGGGACAATTCATGGACAACTCACGTAAATTTATGGCAGTATTCGACAGATTTATGATCGCATCTTTGGGATGCGCGTTGGTCGCGCTCTGCTGTCTGGGGTTTGGATTCATTTACACATTTCGCAACCCGCCCAGCCCGCGCCCGAGCGCAACGACATTGACAGCGCCCGGCGCTCTTTCCACGGCGACGCCTGATGCCGTTACCCCAACATTATCTATCCTGACGCCGACTCTTTTCCCCACACTGACTCCTACGGACGTGAGCGCAGCAGCTCCGCTGCCGGGGCAGAATTTTGGGAACACGCCTCCCATAGGGAAGATCGCTTTCACCTGTTATATCCAGCAAATCGACCAGATCTGCCTGATGAACGCGGACGGCAGCGGGCGTAAACAACTGACCGAATTTACCGCGACCTCTTTTTATCCATCTGTTTCGCCGGATGGGACAACGATCTATTTCGTCTCCCGCCAGAAGGGATCATTCGATATTTATTCCATGGGCCTGAACGGTGGAGATGTTGAGCAATTGACGAATGGCATCGGCACACTGTATGCTCCCGAGCTTTCCCCCAACGGCAATCGGATTGTATTCACGAACCACGCCAACGGCATCTGGGTGATGCGCGCCGATGGGAACAACCCACACCCGCTCACGACCCGCGACGACATCGACCCGACCTGGTCACCGGATGGCTCGATGATCGCCTTTACCTCCAACCGCTCCGGCGAGCGCCAGTTATACGTCATGAACTCGGACGGCTCGGATATCCGTCAGGTCACAGACCTGAATAACATGGGCGGACGCAGCACCTGGTCACCAGACAGCACGAGGCTCGCTTTTTACCGTGGTGTTGCAGGTGACCGCAATATTTTTATCGTCAATGTGGATGGCTCGAATGTCACGCGCCTCACCAGCGGCGGGGATAACCTTGGTCCCAGCTGGTCACCCGACAGCAACTGGATCGCTTTTACTTCTTTCCGTGATGGCAATAACGAGATCTACATCATTCACCCCGATGGGACAGGCCTCACCCGTTTGACCGATAGCCCCATTTCTGACTGGCAGCCGCGCTGGGGGAGGTAGAACCTGAAGAGATAGAAAGCAGAGTAGGTGGGTCTATAATTATGATATGCTTGCAAATATTAAGAGCCTGCTCTCTGAATTAAAAAAGGGATTAACTGAATTATACGGTGAACGCATGAAAGCCGTATATTTATTCGGCTCCTATGCTCGCGGGGATTATGATGAAGGTTCTGACATCGATGTGATGATTGTGCTCACGGATTATCAGGACTACGGCATGGAAATCGATCGAAGCGGAGAATTGATAAGTCAACTCTCTTTGCAGTACGGCATTAGTATCAGCCGCATCATTATTAAAGAAAATCAATGGCAGGAGAGCGATACTCCTTTGCTTCGCAGCATTCGTTTAGAAGGCGTTCCAGCATGAAGGAGAGCACTGCTAAGTTACTTCATCGGGCACAGGATGCAATCGAGGCAGCTGACATTTTACTAACGAATGACAAAGTGGATATAGCAGGTGGCCGGGCATACTATGCCATGTTCTACACTACCGAAGCACTTTTGAATGAAAAAGGGCTTGAGTTCAACAAGCATAGTGGGTTCATGCAGCGTTTGGGAAGAATTTCGCTCAGACAAATGAGCTTGATCCTAAATATCACCGCTGGCTGATCGATTCATTCGACAAACGTCTGATCGGAGACCATGGCGTGGAGGCAAATCTCCAAAAGGATGTCGTTGTTCAAATGATCTTTCAGGCAGAGAAGTTTTTGGAAGCCGCGAGGCTTTATTTAGGTGACGATAAAATTTCCTGAAGCATACCGGCTGCTAGATTGACCACCCTGAAGGTAAAAGGTATGCTCCAGAACCTCAAAAGCTGCAAGTTGTCATGCTTAGTTGTGGCTCTGCAATTCATGCAAGGCTATCGCCAACGCCTGCTGCATGGAAAAGCCCCCGCCTTCGGCAAAGGCATTCTCCCAGGTGTCATGATCCACGGCGGCGCGCACCTGACCGACAGTCTGCTCATATACTCCGCTCCACCAGCCAAACCAGAAAAACATGTGCACGTTTTGGTTGAGGCCAGGGATGGATCCCAGTAGGCGTATGGCGTTGATCAGGCTTGAGGCATGTACCTCTCCGCCTGCGTGGTTCAAATATGGCGTTGCTGCCAATATGGCAACCCCAAGTATTGCGGAAATCTGAGCGCCGGGATTCCCGATATTCCTCGCTACACTAAGGCACTCCTCAAAACTGCTCCGCGCCTGGTCTAGCTTGCCAAGGTGGAGCGAGGCATGTCCCAATCCATTCAGACCCCACGCCAGGCTCCATTTATCGTCAATCTGTTTGAGCAGGCTGATCGCCTCCGAACAGATTGACTCTGATTTGTGAGGATCACCGGCAATCAAAGCGCTATTCCCGCCTGACATCAACGGAGCGACAAGAACCCATGGATCCCCTTGTTCACGAGCGATTTCAATTGCCTGTTCATGCAGCTGGCGTGAGCGTTCGTGATCCTTATTCAGCAATGCGGCATCGCCCATCCAGGATAAGGCCAGCGATACGCCCCATTTCTCGTTGAGCGCCCGCAAAAGTGAAATGCTTTCCTCGAACAAGGCGGTTGCCTGGTGAAACTGGTTGGCAGAAGAGGCGGCAAGCCCGCGCACGATCAGGATATTGGCAAGCAGATATTTATCGTTTGTCATCCGAGCCAGGCGCAGGCTTTCATCCAGGTTGACGATTGCGCGCGTCAGATCGCCCTGCGACCAGGCAAATCCGCCCGCGCCCCATAGCAAACCCGCCCATATCTCGAGCGAAGTCGAGTCGTCTACATGCTCGAGGAGCCGCATCGCCCATTGATGGCTTTCGCTGATCGACATGCTGGATTGCCAGAACCAGGCAAGCGTAATCCCCATCTGCTGGGCAATCAGAATATTGTCTCCCGTTGAGCAGCTCCATTCCAGGATGGCGCGAATATTTCCGAATTCCTGTCTCATCTTGCGGGTGAACTTGACCCGCTCTCGCGACCGGACCAGTGGCTCGACCCTGCGTGCAAATTCTAGAAAATATTGGGCATGCTGGCGGCGCGTTTGGTCGAGCTCATTGCTTTCGAGGAGGCGTTCTTGCGAGTATTCGCGGATCGTTTCGAGCATTCCAAAGCGGGTCTCCCCATCCGTACCCTGTGACTGCTTCAGCAGGTTGTTATCCACAAGCGCTTCCATGTTATCCATGATATCCGCGCCAAGGTCGCCATTCAGATTACAGACAGCTTCAACAGCCTCCAGCGTCCAGCCGCCTACGAAGATCGACAGCCTTCTAAACAATTTTTTTGCAGAGTCATCGAGCAGTTCATAACTCCAGTCGATCGCGCTGCGCAGAGCTTGCTGTCTTACGGGCAGGTCGCGGAGTCCGCCGCGTAAAATGTCAAACCTGCGTTCCAACCGCGCCAGTAACTCATGCGGTGTCATCATCTTGATGCGCGCTGCGGCAAGCTCGATCGCCAGGGGCAACCCGTCGAGACGGTGGCAGATTTCAGCGATCGCAGGAGCGTTTTCATCTGTCACAGTGAAATCGGGCTTGATATTTTTTGCGCGTTGAATAAATAATTCCACCGCCTCATACTGCGATACATCCCGTAAGTCGAAGTGACCATTGAGGGCAGGGATGGTCAGCGGTGGGACGAACAACTCCTTCTCGCCTCGTACTCGAAGGGCGGCGCGGCTTGTAACCAGGAACCTCAATTTGGGACAGGCTTCCATGAGTTCCGTGATACTTGGCGCCGCTTCCAGCACCTGTTCAAAGTTATCCAATAGCAGCAGCATTTGTTTGTCGCGCAAATAAACTTTAAGTTTGCCCAGCAGAAAATGCGTATCCTTCGTCTCACGAATGCCGAGCGTATCCGCGATGGTTAAAACCACAAGATCCGGATCGCGGACCGGCGTGAGCCGGACGAGATAGATGCCGTCCCGGAAGCGGTCGAGATTGTCCAGCGCGATCTCCAGTCCAAGCCGCGATTTGCCCGTCCCGCCTGGGCCGACCAGCGTAACTATGCCAATATCCGAGCCAGTTAGCAATTCACTTGCGAGCGACAACTCCGCCTCACGTCCGATCAGCGGGTTGCGTGGGGTAGGCACATTGCTTGGTGGATGAAATATTTCCAGTGGGGACTGCGTGCTGCGGGCGGCTTCGAAATGCTCCGTCAACAGGAGAGCGAGATCGTTTTCAATCACCTCGCGGAGCTCAGCCGCTGTTGCAAAATATTTATACGAACTCATATCCTCGGTCTTGATACGCGCGAGCATCTCCTTGAGGCCGGGTTCACGGTCCGCCTTTGGATCCTTGATGTAGATCAATCTGGGAGTATTGGCAGAAAGGATGAATTCATCTTCGAGTCCGGATACCTGTCCCCCTGGTGGGACCCAGCCATAACTCTTCCAGTAAATGCCGATGAAGATATGGCTTTGTGAAAGGTAGGCGCGGTAGAGATCCTGCGCGGAATGCGAGCGGGCACCTGACTCGAACATCACCGGCACGAGCCGAAGATGGAGGATGGCATCACGTGCAGCCTCGCGCTCCTCTGCCAGTTCCTTCAGGGTTGAGCTGACAAAGACGCGCAGGCGGTAATCTGGCGTGCGGATGACAATCGGCTTGTCTGCCTGGTCGCTTGTGTGTTCCAAATAACACGCTCGCTGAATATCGAAAGTTGATGAGAATAAATCAATTATAAGCGAGAAGCGCAGGAGGACGTGCAAACGCATCTCAAATATGACGATTCGCTTTGACCAGCCAGGTTTAGAACTTTTCTGGCAAACAGTTGTAGAGCCATCTGGCAGCCGCGTTGGGGAGGTACAATCAGAGGGTAGGAGGCGGTGCAGATTTCAAACCGCTGAGAAGAAAAATGCAGAAAGTAAGCTCAGAGTCGATAGTTCCAAAACCAGCTTATCGGGTAAAGTGGGATTGGGAATGGGATTCATTTGAAAATATAACACGTCCCAATTTGCCGGGTGTTTTCCGCTGCGGAGAGATCAGTGACCACCGAAACGGTCATTATGTAAACCTGACCCGCGACTGGCAGTTCTTCTGGTTTGACCTTTGCTGCAAAATCTACTATGACCGATACCACCGGGACTTAACGCCCAGGGAATACAAGCATCTGGCGGACAGATGGACAGTTGTGGGAGCCACCAAAACAGCGTTTACCAATCAGCATGGACTGGATAGATTCAGGAATTACGTCCTGGACTCAAGGGAGGACGAGGAGGATCCAAAGATTTATACGCTGGTCTGTGGAGGCGCCAGCCTGACAGGTACTCCCGTACAATTCAAAAAAGGGAACAAAAGCGCATGGATGTTGAAAGTGACAGCCTTTGACGGGACCAAACCTCCACCGCCTGTTGATACGATTGATCCATACACCGACCCGCGCGTATTCTTTGCAACCACGATCACAAAAGCAAAAGTGCCCGGCAAGTATCAGCTCGCTGTGTTTAAAGAAGATACCAACCCGCCCGAGCGTGTGATCCGAGAAATACGGAATGGTTACAAAGTAAACCCTTTCCCGCAGTTCAAGAAAGAGGGTCGTTTAATGGATTGCCCGGTACCAATCATAGCGGACCAGGAGATTTACTTTCCCTTTAAAGGATTGATCCCAATAGACGATGGTGTGAAACCAAGACCTTATTACCCATAAGGTAAGCATCTGTTAGAGCTGAAGGAAAACCTGTCACTTTCCTACAAGACCGTGGAGACCATGTGATTGAATACTCCTGCTATTCCCAGGAAACCCTGCTGGTTGTAGTAGAGACTCTTCGCTCTCGCCGGTTGCTCAGAGTGGCATACAAAGGCTAATAACCAATGGTGCTAGTTTGGAGCATTTTTCGACCACTATGCGCAAACTCATGCAAACGAGCCGCCACATATAGGCAATTCTCTTTTGCAAAACCACCAGATATGGTACTAGCACCAAAGGTTGATTACCTTACACTTTCAAAATCGGGACGCTGATTCATGCAGAAAACGCAGATCTTTTTGCTTGAATCAGCGAAAATCAGCGTTTTTCTGCGTCCCAAAGCCATTCTGTAAGGTAATCAGCACCAAAGGTTAATATTCACTTGCAAACCTTTCGTGTACCCAATGAGCTTATTGCGTGTGTTGAGTGCTCGGACCAGACGGTCTTCGCTTACAATTGCTTTCCAATTGGGAGTAGTAAGACAACAACTTTGCTTTCTACAAGTTATAATCATTACTGATGAAAACAAAACAGGTAAACGAAACCCGCCAGTTGGCTTTTGATATTTTTCATCACAAGTCACATGTGTCGATAGATGGCTCGATGCAATTTGCTATTGACGAGAATTTTCCAGAGAAATTTGCTGATGAATTGTCTCATCTCGAGGCTTATAACAAACACCTATTTAGGCCAAACACCTATCTTCACAAGTGGTGGGCAAGGAGGTGTGGCTCCACATTCAGAACTATCCTAAAGCAATTTGTCAGTGATCCGAACAGGCGCGATTATTACTCCCCGAAAGGCCTTGAGGGAAAAATTATTCTTGATCCAATGATGGGAGGGGGAACTACTTTGCACGAGGCCATTAGGCTGGGAGCCAATGTTGTTGGGGCTGACATTGATCCTATACCAATAATTCAAGCACGAGCATCATTAGCTCCAATAGCACTCTCCGAGTTACGTGTAGCATTTCGACAATTCAGTGATGAATTATATTTTAAAGTTGGTAATTGTTTTTTAACTGAGTGCCCTATATGTACAAAGACTATTGATTCCCAATATACTCTCTATGGTGTCCGAAAGTATTGCAAGTGTAGTGAAGTTGTGCAAATTGAACAGTTTGATTTAAGACAAGAGAAAGACCGCATTATAAGGATTTGGCCTAATACTTGGGAGATAACCGATACAAAAATTGAACCGGACTTAGCTCACAATTCTATCCGCCTTGTAACAAGAGACGACAAGATATGTATACTATGCGGATGTAAGTATAACGAGTTTGCAACAATTCCCTACTATCAGCGCTATGCTCCTGTTGCGGTTGCAGGTACTTGTTCGGAGCATGGATTTTTCTTCCGAAAACCCGGATTTTCCGATTTGGAGAGAATAAAACAAGCAAATGAATTAAGAAAGGGGCTTGATCTTGATTCAACGGTAGATTTTACCGTTCGTGGTGGTCCAAAATCTGGTGATTTACTCAAACGAAATATTTATTCGTATCTTGATGTTTTCACCTCAAGACAATTGTTATTTTTGAGTAATTCAATAGAGATTCTTAAAAATTATAAAGGTGTTGTTAAGACCAATTTGGCTTTGCTTATTTCGACTTCACTTGAATTTAATTCACTTTTGTGTGGATATAAAGGCTGGGCAAAGAATAGACCCGGAGCAATTAAGCACGTATTTTCTCATCATGCATATTCGTTTCCATACACCGCAGCAGAGAACAATCCTGTAAACCCGCGTAAATCATCCGGAAATTTGCAATC
>DATFET010000112.1:0-5488 GCA_035250835.1 Anaerolineales bacterium | reverse complement strand
CTGCACAACATGCTGGCAGAACATTGCCTTCTTGCCGACCGATTCGACCAGAGTTAATTTCAAATTTGGATAGAGTATTTTCAGCGGAATTCCCGGGAATCCCGCGCCCGTCCCCACATCGATCAGGTGGCTGGGCGGGGCTGCCTTCCATGCCAGGATGCAGGACAGTGAATCAAGAAAGTGTTTTGTGCGGATGGATTCGGGATCGCGTATGGCGGTCAGGTTGAACCTGCGGTTCCATTCCAGCAGTTCCTTTTCATAGGCAATGAAGGAGATCACCTGCCGCCCGGTAATGTGAACATTGAATAACGTCGACGCGTCCTGGACGAGTTTTTCCATGATGGAAAATTATACATGCTTGCGCAGTACGCCGTAAATGAAAAGACCTGAAAGGCTTTCTGTCCTTTCAGGTCTTACAACCTGCTCTCTACTTTTACTTCTTCTCGATTTCCTTTTCTTCCACAACCTTCGAGCGGTTGTATCTGCGGTACAGTGCGCGTCCGCCCAGGAAGATCAGCAGGAGTGGGATGGCGATCAGGATCAGCGCAGGCAGGATAAAGATCACGAAGCGGATCAGGAACTCGGCAAAGTTCTGAAGGAACCTGATCAGATCCTCGAGCGCATCCTTGACCGCGCCTTCTGCTTTCCACGGACCGACCTCGATCGGCTGGGTCGCTTCTTCTGCGATCAGGCGGACACTCACCGATGAGAGCGCAGCCGATTCTTCGTAATATTGGATCTGGCCTTTCAACTGCTCGATTTCGGTCTGGATCGCCTGAACCTGCATATAGACCGCCAATACGTCTTCAGCTCGGGTCGCCTGGTCCATGATCTCGAGCAGCTGCTCTTCAGCGGCTTCCTTGGCTTTGAGCTGTGACTGCAAATCCACATAGATGTTTGTCACATCCTGCCCGGAGCGGTTTTCGTAGTCGATATCCACAGCCCCTTCTTTGATCTCAGCCAGGGCCTGGTCGAGCTTCTGTGCAGGGACGCGGATCACAATGCTGGCCTCGGGCACTTCCGCGCCCAGAGAGGTATAGGATTGGTACATATTGGATGAGACGACATAGCCACCCAGGTCAGTGGCGAGCTTGCTGATCTCCTCCATGCGAGCTTGGGGATTCGTCACCACAATCGCCAGGTCAGCGGTCTGGATGACCATGCGTTCCTGCGCGACCTGACCCGCTCCGGTAAATGCCTCCTCACTCTTAACGACATTGCCGGCCTCGTCATAGGCAAAGTCAGAGGCAGGCAATTCCATGGGCGGCATTGCAGGAGCCTCTGTAGCAGCGGCGCCTCCACCGAACCCCTGCACGGGGGAATACAAATCCGCGTCTCGCTGCCCTGCGAGCCCGGCAAACGATAACCCAATGACGACAAACACAGTTACTACCGCGAGGATGATAAAGAGTATGCGTTTCATGCCTTCTTCTCCTTCATGAACTTATGATGATTTCACTCGAAGGACGATGACCCTACTCTAAATGTTCCCAGACCCCGCCAACCTATCACTGGTTACTACTCACTGTCAACTGACCACTGTCTACGGATACCTGCTCACTAAATCACCACCCCTCCGCAATCCTCACCGCATGTTTCTCCGGCAGCCCGGCCTCGCGGATCCGTTTTTGGACTTCGGGAATGTTATAGACCACGCGGCGCGGCTCCCAGGTTTTTGCGGTGCTGTCGTAGATGGCATACGCGGCGCGTGGATCACGATCCCTGGGCTGGCCGACCGAGCCCGGGTTGGCGATCAGCCTCGGTTCCAGCCTGACCGGCTCACCGGCCTTGATCGGCCTGAGACCGACGCGGTCCGTTCGTACATCCAGTTGGAACATGCACTGCAAATGGGAATGTCCCACAAAACACCAGGGCGTGGTGAAGTGATCGAAGTTCAGGCGTGCCGAGAGGGTATTCAGGATGTACTCCCAGACCGAATCGCGCGGGCTTCCATGCACCAGGCTGGCATCTTCACGGACTTTCAGGTTCGAGGAAAGCGAGCGCAGGAAGTCTATGTTATCGGCGGTCAGCACGCGCTCGTGATATTCGAGTGTGCGGCGGGCATCGCCGTTGAACGCTTCAAAGGGAAGCCTGCCGATCACCGCCACATCATGATTGCCAAGAATGCATGTCAGGCTGGGGATCTCACGGACCTGTTCCACGACCACGTTCGGGTCGGGACCATATCCCACCAGGTCGCCCAGGCACCAGGTCTCATCAACAGTTCCCGCGTCCTTTAGCACTGCCTCCAGAGCTGTAGAGTTCGCATGAATGTCGGACATCACAAGAATACGCATATTTATTCCAGCAGCGCCGCAAGTCGTTCGATGATCGTTTCAGCCGCTTCGCTCTTGCTCATGAGCGGCAGTGATTCTTTGCGGCCATCTGCAAATAGCAGTGTAACGCGGTTGGTATCGACGGCAAAGCCCGCATCCCCACCCGAGATGTCGTTCGCGGCGATGAGGTCCAGGCCTTTGGATGTCAGTTTGGCGGACGCGTTCTCCAGCAGGTCACGCGACTCGGCTGCAAATCCCACTACGACCAGCGGGCGCTTCTGCTGCACGGCGGACCTTTGGCCGGCTACCGTTTTCAAAATATCCTCGGTCGCCTCGAGCTCGACCTGTGGGATGCCGCCTTCCTTCTTGATCTTGTCCTTTGCCGTGTTCCTGGGGCGGAAATCTGCCACCGCGGCAGCCATGATCAACGCGTCGCTGTCAGCGGATTCACTCAGGACGCAATCCAGCATTTGTTTTGCAGTTTCGACGTTTAGGATATGCGCGCCAATCGGAGGGGTCAATGCGGTAGGCGTGCTGATCAATGTGACCTGCGCGCCCGCATCCAGCGCGGCCTGGGCGAGAGCATAACCCTGCTTGCCGGACGAGCGGTTCGTCAGCACGCGGACAGGGTCCAGCGGCTCCTGAGTCCCGCCGGCCGTAACGACGACTTTTTTATCGGCCAAGAGTCCATCTTGTCCGAGGGCGAGGCGGGCATACCCTAAAATCTCCAGTGGCTCGAGCATCCGCCCCGTCCCGGAGAGGCCCGAGGCGAGATGTCCCTCTGCCGGGCCGACGATGATCGCGCCGCGCTTTTTGAGTGTATCCACATTCTCCTGTGTGGCAGGATGCTCGAACATCCCTCCATCCATCGCAGGCGCAAGGAGCATGGGACAGTCTGCCGCCAGCACAGTGACTGTGAGCAGAGAGTCGGCCTGGCCGTGGGCAAGTTTGGCGATTGTATTTGCAGTGCAGGGAGCGATGATGAGCAAATCTGCACCGTGCCCGAGACCCACGTGCAGGACGTGCGCCTCGGTGCCCCACAGGTCCGCATCCACAGAAGCGCGCCGACCGGTCACAGATTGAAAAGTAAGAGGAGTTACGAATTTTTCCGCCGCGCCCGAGAGGATGACATCCACTTGCGCCCCCGCCTGAGTCAGCTTAGACGCCAGGTCTGCGGCTTTGTATGCAGCGATGGATCCTGTCACCCCAAGAATGATGCGTTTACCCGAAAGGACCGACATGCTTTGATTATACTTCCGTTACATGGAAGGTTATATCATACCCTTTCATCTATTAATATGAAGAACCTGATTTTGTAACCGACGTCTTATTTTTCCGTCTAGACAACAGTTTGTTTCTGACGCTACAGAAGGATACGGACATGAATGGGAAAGGATAATCCTTTAGATTTACGATAAGGGATGAGAGCACAAATGAAACCAGCATTGTTAGCTTTAGAAGATGGAACCATCCTCGAAGGTCGATCCTTTGGTGCAGAGACTGATTCAGTTTTCGAATTGGTCTTCAACACCAGCATGACAGGCTACCAGGAAATTCTCACAGACCCTTCCTATCGAGGACAGGGTGTGTTGTTTACGGTTCCGCACATTGGTAATGTGGGAATCAATTTTGAGGATGATGAATCAACCAGGCCGCAGGTGTCAGCGGCGGTGATTCGCTCTCTGAGCCCCGTAGTGTCGAACTGGCGTTCGGCACTTTCTTTATCGGATTGGCTCGCGCATCATGGCGTTCCCGGCATCAGCGGGGTGGATACGCGTTGGTTGACCCGTAAGCTGCGCGATGAGGGCACACAAAAAGCAGCTCTTTCCACAAATGGAACATCTTCAGATGTGTTATTGCGTATGGCGCGTGAGTGGCCAGGTCTCGATGGAAGGGATATGGTCAGGGAGGTCACCTGTGAAGAGATATATCACTGGGTGGATGATGCAGGAAGTCAATGGGTTGAAAAGTACGATCATTCGAAACTCGAGACTCGAAGATCGAATAACGAATATTGTATTGTCGCTTACGATTTCGGTATCAAAGAAAACATCCTTCGCCATCTATCCAGCTGTGGCGCGAATGTAATCGTCGTCCCTGCAGATACCACCGCCGGTGACGTCCTGTTGATGGCTCCGGACGGTGTCTTTTTATCGAACGGGCCGGGTGACCCTGCCGGTTTGCCTTACGCCGTGGAGGCTGTGAGCCGGTTGATCGGAAGCGGCGTACCCATTTTTGGAATCTGCCTGGGACATCAACTGATCGGGCGAGCGCTGGGAGCGGAGACACATCGACTCAAGTTCGGACATCACGGCGGAAATCATCCTGTTCAATATTTGCCCAGTGGAAAGGTATTGATCACGGCGCAGAATCACAATTACTATGTCGCAGAAGGTGATTTAAATCCAGAGGAAGTGGAAATTACATATAAAAGTCTGAACGATGACTCACTCGAAGGACTGCATATGAAAAACAAACCGGTATTGAGCGTACAATTCCATCCTGAAGCCGCCCCGGGTCCGCATGATGCACATGATATTTTTGGCGAGTTCTTTACTTTGGTCCGCGAGAGAAAAAATTATGCCGAAGCGCGCTGATATTCATACGATCCTGGTCCCGGGCTCAGGACCGATTGTCATCGGTCAGGCCGCTGAGTTTGATTATTCAGGCACGCAGGCGGTGAAGTCGTTGAGAGCGGAGGGATATCGCGTGGTCCTGGTGAACTCGAATCCCGCCACGATCATGACCGACCCGGACATCGCGGATGCCACGTACATCGAGCCTCTCACACCGGAAGCGCTGGAAGCCATCATCGCGCAGGAAAAGCCAGACGCTATGCTTCCTACCGTTGGAGGTCAGACCGGGCTCAACCTGGCGCTTGTCCTCAGTCAAAACGGTGTCCTTGATAAATATGGCGTGCAACTCATCGGAGCAAAACTCGGCGCCATCCGAGCTGCGGAAGATCGTTTGCTATTTCGAGAGACGATGCAGCAGGCCGGTATTCCTGTTGCTCGGGGTGGAGCAGCGTATTCTGTAGAGGGAGCCGAACGTCTTATCGAGGAAACTGGCTATCCGGTTCTTGTTCGTTCTTCGTTCGCGATGGGGGGCACGGGCGCATCCTGGGTCTATGAGCCTGCACAACTCGCCGAAGCGATTCGCAAGGCCATTTCCGAGTCGCCGATCGGTCAGGCATGGGTCGAAGAGTCTGTACA
>DATFET010000267.1:0-2914 GCA_035250835.1 Anaerolineales bacterium | reverse complement strand
AGGGATCAAACTCCAGCCGGAAGCGCTCATTTTCGAGCATCTGGTCTGATGCCTGTATTGTCGCCGGGATTTCAGGGCTCTGGCCTTCCCGTGCTGGCAGCATCCGGTATGTGCGATAACCTAGAGCCGGAAGCCTGGCTGGAAAGCACAGCCGCATCCTACCGGTCGTCGTTTTGGATTGGACTGCCTGGTGAGGGATCACATGTCCTGTATTGTCCAGCAGGGTAGCACCCGGTTTCCAGGCATTAAATTCCGTTTCGACTGTGGTCTCTACAGGCCAGGTCAAGGGATTAAAGACGATCACGGACCTTGCCCCATCTTCCGGCTCATTGCAGATATTCCAGGCTATGGATTGAACAGCCCGGTTCAAATTCCGATCTGCAATAGAGATCGATTCGCCGAAGCTATTTCGAGCATCTTCATAGGCGGCTTCCAGTGATGTGCCGGCCATGATGTCATGGAATTGGTTGAAAAGTACATTTCTCCAGGCATTCTCGAAATCGTCGGGGTAGGATTGATTGCCCAGCAGGGTGGCAATCACCGACCACTTTTCGGCTGCAAGCAGCCGGTTCTCCGCCTGTCGGTTCCAGCGCTTGATGCCTGAGTGGGAGGCATAACAACCACTGGCATGATGCTGCAATTCATCCCGAACGACAGGCAGTGACCAGCCCTTGGACTCGGCAGCCTGAAAAAAATCATCCGGCCGCGAGCATACCAGGTTCACAGGGAAGGATGTATCCTCGTTCAAGCTGCGAATACTATTAAGATTTTCAATGGTAGGACCACCGCCGTGATTTCCCACCCCGTAGAAACACATGAACTCATCGACCGGGTCTTTCATCTCACCGGCGCAGCGCAGGGCATGTGCTTGCACATCCTTACCCCAGGACAGGTATTCAAACGGAATGCGAAAAGCCATCACGCGTGATCCATCACTCGCCTCCCACCAGAACAAACGGGAGGGCAGACCTTTTTCATGCGGCATGGGACGCAGAAAGACATAATAATCTATCCCGCTTTTCTTGAGGATTTGGGGCAGAGAACCGGCATGGCCAAAACTATCCACGTTGAAGCCTGTACGTGCCTTTACCCCAAACTTTTTGAGAAAATATCTCTGTCCGTATAAACCATGGCGGGCAAAAGACTCTCCAGAAGGGATGTTGCAATCCGGTTCCACCCACCACCCACCGACAAGCCCCCAGCGGCCCTCTTTGACCCGCTGTTGAATCTCCGCAAACATGGCCGGATCAGATTTTTCCACCCATTCATAGAAGGCAGCTGAACTGGCCACAAAAACAAAATCATCAAATTCATTCATCCGATCCAAAGCAGACCGAAAGGTTGCCTTGGCTTCCTGATACCCTTCCTGCCACTGCCACAGCCAGACGGGGTCAAGATGGGCGTTACCGATCATGTGAAGTGTACGAGTCTTCATATTGTTCTCCTGGGTTTACGGAATACATGTAAGCTGAGTTGCCAGGCGTGGTTGCAGCTGGCTCTCTCAATAAATGTTCGATCTATGGCATTGGTAAAGGATTCCTTCCGTTTATTTCAGAGACCGGTATGCCGTTCTGTCATTCAAGACGAAATACATCCTCGGGAAAGTCCCGATCGAGAACGAAGATGAATCGATCTCCGACGGCGATCATGTAGCACCTCGGGCAAGCACCGTGACCAGTGCCTCTGCTTGCTGGCCGAAGCGCTGCCCACCGATCGTCAGATCCACGGCCAGGCGGGCCCGGCGGATGACCAGGCCAGGAGGCGGTGTGACTTTAAATAAAAGTTTGTCTGTATCCGAAATTTCCAGGGCTTGGCTGCCCCCCTCAACCATCCATCCGGACGGCGCGACTACTTTGATGAGTGCTTCCTGGGGAACGAAGAATGGATTGCGCACCTCGACCTCGAACGGTATCGTCTTACCTGCCTCTGCAGCGACGTGGTAAGGCAGGATGCGGGCGATAAAGTTGTGGGCTGCAATATCCGAAGGCGAATGCAATAGTTCATGGTGAAGCCGGTTGAGGACCTGGGCATCCTTAAAGATCTTTTCCAGGTATTCAGGCGTCACGGGGAGGGGACGCGCATGGCCTGGCAGAATCATGTCGGGACAAATGTGCTGGTACAGTTTGGCGGTCGCAGTGTAATCCCCCGCGGCAAAGTGATTCTGATAGACGTAATTCCAGGCAAGTCCATCATCGCCCTCGTACTGGTCGCCGGTCGCCAGGAAGCGCAGCCCATCGACCTCGAACTCGACCGCGACCGCATAGCGCGCATGACCTGGCTGTGGATGTACCGTCAACGTGTACTCCTCCCAGGAAAATGGCTGGCTCAGCGGCAGACGGCGGTCCACCGGGATAGGGTCGTACCAGAGACAGGGCAAGTCATACCGGGTGGGATTCTCTAAAATGTCGGCAAAGTTCTCGGCAGCCCAGACCTGAGTCCCCTCCACGCAGCGTAGCAAGTTGCAGCCGGCGACATGATCATCGTGAAAGTGAGTCAATAGGACAACGTCTATCCTCTGTACACCAAATTGTGTTTTAAGTGCGGGCAGGGTATAAAGCCACGGGCGGCGCGAAGTGCGGTCGCTTCCAGCGGGAATGCCCGTGATGAAGTCATAGCCAAAATCGATGAAGAGCGCCTTACCACTATCCGAGAGCAGCACATACGAATTTGCCATGCTGGCTCGATGAGCCAGAAGATGGGGCGTCCCTTTTCCCTCGCATCCTTCCCCGGCCGGCAGGACCGGCTGGTACGGCCGCTCGCGCAGCTGATAAAGGCGCGGGTTCTGGTGGCGGCCTCGCAGCAATGCCCAAAAGCGGTCGGAGAGCAGGGCCATTGCCCGTCCCGGCTCGTACATCGGATCACCATGCGAGGGTAGGAGCAGATCAAGCTGGCGATCCTGCAGGTCGAGGAGGGA
>DATFET010000070.1:0-4945 GCA_035250835.1 Anaerolineales bacterium | reverse complement strand
AACAACTCAGGGAGTATGCCGGTCAACTTGTCTTTCAAAATCTCGATTACGGTGACCCCGCCTGGTTAAACGGAGTGCAGCTCGAAGGTCCGTTTGATGCGATTGTCTCAGGCTATTCCATCCACCATCAAGCGGATCATCGCAAGCGATCCCTCTATCAGGAAATCTTTTCACTGCTCAACCCGGGTGGCTGGTTCGTCAATATCGAGCATGTCTCGTCAAGAGCACAAACGAATATCGATTTGTTCGAAAGTCACTACGTTTCCGCGCGTTACAGCATGGAAATGCAAAACGGCGGAACGCGCAGTTATGAGGAAATCGCCGAAGAATACGGAAACCGCCCTGATAAAGCGGCCAATATTCTGGCAGACACCGAACTTCAATGTGACTGGCTGCGCGAGATTGGTTTCGAGGAAGTGGATTGTTACTTCCGCATCTATGAACTCGCGGTCTTTGCCGGACGAAAGCCGATCTGAAATCGTCAATCGTAAATCAAAAATCGGAAATCGACTTATGCCTCAATTTACAACCCTCATCTCTCGTGTGATGCCTCTTCCTATGACCGATGTGGATACAGACCAGATCGTCCCCGCCCAGTTCCTGAAGATCACGGATAAAAATGGACTGGCAGACGTCCTGTTCTTCCACTGGCGCTTCAATGACGATGGTTCACCCAAAATGGATTTTGTCATCAACAAGCCTGAGTACAGCGGCGCGCAAATCCTCCTGGCGGGTGATAACTTCGGTTGCGGCTCGAGCCGTGAGCATGCTCCCTGGGCGCTCAGCGCCTATGGATTCCGCGCGGTCGTTGGCACTTCTTTTGCAGATATCTTCCGCAATAACTCCCTTAAAAATGGCTTGATCCCTGTCGTCGTCGATCAACACACCCATCAAATGTTGTTCGACCTTGTCGAAGAGGTGCCGGATATCGAATTCACAATCGACCTTGCGTCCCAAACACTTACATTCCCACAGGGCTCGGTCACATTTCCGATCGATCCGTTCAACAAGACCTGTCTGTTGAACGGTGTGGATGAGCTTGGATACATCATGAGCTTCGAAAAGGACATTGCAGAATTTGAATCTCGGTCATAATTACTAATTTACAAATACCACATTACAAGTCTTATTCTCATAACTTGATTCTCGAAACATGGATTGACCTATGCCCTTACCCCTCATACAAATCTACGACACCACCTTGCGCGACGGCACCCAGTCCGAGGGTTTTACGCTTTCGAGCAATGACAAAATCCGCATTGCCCAAAAGCTGGATGAGATCGGTGTTGCCTTCATCGAAGGAGGCTGGCCCGGTTCAAATCCGAAGGATGTGGAGTTCTTCGAACGGGCGCGCGATCTGCAGTGGAAGAACACTCTGATCGCAGCCTTCGGCTCGACCTGCCGCGTCAAAGGCGGACCCGAGGACGACGCCAATATTAAGGCGCTGCTCGATTCATACACCCCGGTTTGCACCATCTTCGGCAAGACCTGGACACTTCACGTTAAGGATGTCCTGCTCACTACACTCGAAGATAACCTGCGGATCATCGAGCAGTCTGTGGCCTATCTCAAGGCCAATGATCGGCGCGTGATTTATGATGCTGAGCATTTCTTTGACGGCTATAAAGCGGACTCCTCCTACGCGCTCGAAACACTGCGCGCGGCGATCCGCGGCGGCGCGGAGATAGTCGTCCTGTGCGATACCAATGGCGGGACGCTGCCCTGGGATGTCGAGCGCATCCTCCGCGAACTCAAGCCGGCCCTGGCGCATCCGTTCGGGATCCATACTCATAACGACTCGGAGTGTGCAGTTGTCAATTCACTGACGGCTGTCCGTGAGGGTGCGATCCAGGTGCAGGGAACCATCAATGGTGTGGGCGAACGCTGTGGCAATGCCAACCTCATTTCCCTTATGGCAGACCTTGAATTGAAGATGGGCTATCGCTGTCTGCCTGAGGGAAAGATCGATTGCCTGTACGAGCTTTCACATTTCGTCGCTGAGGTCGCCAACCTGACGCCCGATGAGCATCTCCCGTTTGTTGGCAAATCGGCATTTGCGCATAAGGGCGGGGTCCACGTCGCGGCGATGAGGCGGAATGCTCAATCCTATCAGCACGTGGAACCCGAAAAGGTCGGCAACCGCATGCGCGTGGTCGTCTCTGATCTGTCTGGGCGCGGCAACCTGCTCAGCAAGGCTGAGGAGCATGGAGTCGAAGTGGAAGGGGAGGAGATCCTGCCGGTCCTCAACGAGGTCAAGGAACTGGAGGCGCGCGGCTTTTCCTTCGAGGCCGCTGAAGCGTCTGTGACCATGATGCTCAAGCGCCAGGAGTATGGATACAAACCGCCCTTCGAACTGGTCGATTTTTTGGTCAATGTCGAACACCGCCAGGGACGCGGCATCTTCGCCGAGGCTATGGTAAAGGTTCGGGTGCAGGGCGAGCTGCTTCATACCGCCGCCGAAGGGAATGGTCCAGTCAATGCGCTGGACAATGCGCTGCGCAAGGCGCTGCTGGGATACTATCCACAGCTTGCAGATTTCCATTTGTCCGATTACAAGGTCCGCATCCTGGATTCGGACCATGGCACCGAGGCGATCACGCGCGTCTTGATCGACACGCGCAACAATACCTCCCGCTGGAGTACGGTCGGCGCGAGCACGAATATCATCGAAGCCAGTTGGCGCGCCCTGGCAGACTCTGTGGAATATGGATTGATGGTGGCGCACTAATTCCCTCGCGCAGAGCGGAGGTGTAAGGAAAAAATGGAATTTAACATCACCCTTCTCCCCGGCGATGGCATCGGACCTGAAGTGGTCCACGAGGCTGTCCGCGTGCTGGATGTGATAGCCGTAAATTGCAATCACAACTTCCATTACACGGAACAGTTAATCGGCGGTTGCTCGATCGATACACACGGCACCTCGCTCGCTGACGAAGCACTCGCTGTCTGCCAGTCTGCGGACGCGGTGCTGCTCGGCGCAGTGGGCGGACCGAAATGGGATGATCCCTCCGCGAAAGATCGCCCCGAACGCGGACTGCTCAGCCTGCGAAAGGGATTGGGTGTATTTGCCAACCTGCGTCCTGTCAAAGTTCATCCCGCATTGCTGGATGCATCTCCGCTCAAGCCTGAGAAACTCAAGGATGTGGATATACTCGTCCTGCGCGAGCTGACGGGCGGTTTGTATTTCGGTCAGCCGAAGATGCGTGAGATGATCGATGGTAAGGAGCGTGCTGTGGATACGCTCGAATATTTTGATTTCGAGATCAGGCGGATCCTCGAGCTGGCATTTGACTTATCGCGCGACAGAAAACAAAAAGTGACTTCGGTGGACAAAGCTAACGTTCTGGAATCATCGCGCTTGTGGCGGCAGGTTGCCATCCAGGTTGGGCAGGAACATCCCGATGTGACCCTGGAGCATCAGCTCGTGGATAGCGCGGCGATGAGACTGATCACGGCTCCTGCATCCATGGACGTAATGGTCACCGAGAATATGTTCGGCGACATCCTGACAGACGAAGCCTCTGTGCTGGCCGGGTCGATGGGGATGCTGCCCTCCGCCAGTTTATCGGAGACCGGCGTCGGGTTGTATGAACCGATTCATGGATCTGCCCCGGACATCGCCGGCCGAGGGATCGCGAATCCTATTGGGACGATTCTGTCCGCAGCGCTGATGCTCCGTTATTCGCTCAAACTGGAGGACGAAGCCCGCTCCATTGAAAAAGCTGTAGAGGATGTAATCACTAACGGCGCACGTACAGTGGACATCGGCGGCAGTTTGACAACCAGTCAGATGACAGATGAAATTATCAAACATTTGTAAACTATGGCGTCCAGCAGCACATCCTGCAAGTAGGGCAAGCTGTTGGTAATGCAGTCCAAAATCAAAAGGAGAAGAAGCAATCATGGGCATGGAATCGAAATTTATCTGGAAGGATGGTGAACTGGTTGAGTTCGAAAAGGCAACCATCCATGTGTTGACGGCGGCATTGCATTACGGTGCAGCAGTCTTCGAAGGGATTCGCGCCTACAAAACGGACAATGGTTCGGCAGTGTTCCGATTGCGCGAACACGCCGAGCGCCTGCTGGAGTCGGCCGAGATCTTCGGATTTCGCGATCTGCCATACACAACAGACCGTGTTGTGCAAGCGATCAAGGAGACCGTCAAAGCCAACGGTTTTGAGGAATGTTACATCCGCCCATTGTTGTATTTAACGGGCGGCGCCTGGAACCTAAATGTCGACGCGGGGAAGCCCGCCATGATGATCGCTGTCTGGCAGTGGTCCAATTACCTCGGAGAGGAAGCCCTGGCAAAGGGGATTCGTGCAAATATCTCCTCCTTTACGCGCCATCACCCCAATGTGAGTATGACCAAGGCAAAGATCGCGGGAAACTATGTCAACAGCATCCTTGCCAAAACGGAATCGGTCCGATTGGGATTCGAGGAAGCCATCATGCTCGATCCGCAGGGCTATATCGGCGAATGTACGGGGGAAAATTTATTTGTCGTGCGGCGTGGCAAGTTGATCACTCCCTCCACGGCGCCAGTGCTGGAAGGCATTACCCGCCACACCATCCATACCATTGCAAAGGACCTCGGATATGATGTGCTGGAGCAGCCCATCTCGCGCGACCAACTCTACGTCGCGGACGAAGTCTTTGTGTGCGGAACTGCAGCCGAGGTGATCGGCTTGAGCGAGATCGACTTCCGCAGGATCGGGGATGGCCGGACAGGACCGGTCACGCGCGCCATCCAGGAGGTCTACCACTACGCGATCCGCGGAAAAGTGGAAAAGTACGAAAGCTGGTGCGATTACGTGAGTTAGTGTATTGAGTTGGATGTATCAAAAAGGCGAGTTGAAAAGCTCGCCTTTTTGATCCTTACACGTCAGCAGGTATTCGGCGTAATCTCCTCGCGCTCTCCACGCTGGATGAGTGCGTATCCAAT
>DATFET010000051.1:0-3304 GCA_035250835.1 Anaerolineales bacterium | reverse complement strand
CTGCACCTGTTGAGCAATATGCTTTATCTGTGGATCTTTGGCGATAATGTCGAAGACCGACTCGGGCATGCCGGTTTTCTGATCTTTTACCTGTTATGTGGGATTGCCGCAACATTCGCGCAGGTACTGGTCAACCCGGATTCAAATGTGCCGAACCTGGGTGCATCCGGAGCGATCGCCGGCGTCCTGGGAGCGTATTTAGTGATGTTCCCGCGCGGAAGCGTCCGTGTCATGATGGGCCGCGGCATTATCCCCATGCCGGCCATCGTGGTCATCGGGTTCTGGGCATTACTCCAGGTGGTGAGCCTTTTTGGCGTAACAGATCAGACTGGCGGAGGAGTTGCCTACATGGCGCACGTAGGCGGCTTCGTTGCCGGTTTGATCCTCGTAATGCTCTTCGGTGGTTTGCGACCACGTCTGCGCAGTTACTAGATTCGTGACAGCATAAAAATGCGGACGTGTAGTCCGCATTTTTATTTATTCCTTTTCCTTGCTCATCTTCATCCAGGCTTTTTTCATATTCAGCGCGTCTTCTTCCATGATGGGGCTTTCGCACAGGATGCGGCCTGCGCAATTAAAATCCTTCAAAGCCTCAAAGAGCAGGTTGAGTTTCAGGTCTGATTTTGCCAGCTCAAGATGGTTTTTCTCACCCTTGGGACCATACTCGATGCCGGAGAGGTGGATGTGCAGCCGCTTCAACGCTTTCTTGCCCAACACCTTTTGGTATTTCTGCAACAACGCACACCATTCCTCATGCGTATTCATTGACCCATCACCAGGGCGAGCATGCAAGTGAGCAAAGTCCACACACGGTTGAACGCCTTCGATGGCTTTGCTCATCTTGACCGTATCCTCGAACGAGCCCAGCATGGCAGATTTTCCCATGGTCTCCGGGCGCAGCGTGACCCGGTTGCCGGCCGCGCGCAGCTCCTCCACGCAGCCTTTCAAACGCGGGATGGCAAGCTTCAACACTTCAAGCGGGTCATTGCCAAAATAGGAACCGGGGTGAAAAATAATATCTGTCGCGCCAGCTAAATTTCCGTAATGAGCCGCATCCATTAATCGTTTGCGGCTCTTCGGCCATTCCTCATCCAGAGCATTCAGATTGATGAAGTACGGTGCATGGACACTGAGCGATAAGCCCTGATCAGATGCAGTTTTCTTTATCAGCGCGCAGGTCGCTTCGGTCACGCGTACCGACTGTACCCAGCCAAGCTCCAGCGTATTCAAGCCAATGGAATTGCTGAATTCAATTGCTCCCACCGATCCGCCCGGCTTCTTGGGGGTACCTAATGGTGAACCTACAGTCCCGAATTGAAAGGATAGTGCCATGTTGCCTCCAGTGTATCTTTATGAGTGAGCAGTATACAATAAACAGTACGTGTGTGGTCAGCGATCAGTTGGCGGTAAAAAGTGACAGCATTTTTGCCCAGAGTGGCGGACCCAGAATGAGCAAACCAATGATGGTGGCAGCCAGCGCGGCGACGAGTACGGCGCCCGCGCCTACATCCTTGCCCACCTTTGCCAGCGGGTGCTGGCCCGGACTGGCCAGGTCAACGACAGCCTCGATGGCGGTATTAATGAACTCCGCAGTGAACACCATGGCGATTGTCAGCACAAGGATCGCCCAATCGCCCGGTCTGATTCCCAGCCATACTCCCAAAGCGATGACAACGGCCCCAACCAGGGAGTGGATCCAGGCATTTTGCTGGGTCTTAAGGACGTGACCCCAGCCGCGAAAGGCGTGTCCGAAAGCCTGAAATCGGGAGGTGATGAAGGACTTGAAAGTCATAGCAATTGAGCCTTGCGAAGGTTGTTTCAAGAGAATTGTAATAGCTTTGGATGAAACCTTCGCAAGACTGACTACTCCTCACGGACCTGAATATTTCCCAGCCCGAGCGAATCCAGGATCTCAGCCTGGGCTTTCCACATGAGCGTTTTCTCGGTAGGTTCTGCATGGTCGTGGCCGAGCAAATGAAGCATACCGTGAACGACGAGCAGTTGTACTTCCGATTCGAGCGGGTGCCCGGCGGAGGCCGCCTGGCTTTGAGCGCGAGGGACCGAGATGAGGATATCGCCGATATAACGCGCGCCGGTCTGCGGGTCCGTTTCGGAGGCGGGAAAGGAGAGCACATCGGTCGGCGCATCGATTCCCAAATACTCGCGATTCAATTCCTGCAGGCGCGCGTCGTCTGTTAAAACAATGGACAGTTCGCAGCTCTGCGTTTCGGCTTCATGATCCAGCGCGGCATGCGCAGCATTTTTCAGCAGGTCCTCAGAAAACGGAAATTTCGATGCGATGTGGATCATCTTCGATTGGGTTCCGTGCTGACATCCATGGTTGCCGGGATTTCCTTAGGGTATGCGATGCGCGGATGATGGGTACCGCGCAGGATGGTCACAAAGGTATCGGTGATCACGCTCAGGTCCCGCAGGGTCAGTTGAGTGTCGTCGAGCTGGCCCTGCTTTTGGGCATTGTCGATCGTGGAAAGCACGATCCTGCGCATGGACTCTTCATCCTGAGGACGCTCAGCGCGGGCACGCGCTTCCGAGCCGTCTGCCAGCATGAGCAGGGCGGTCTCGCGTGAACGTGGGCGCGGCCCCGGGTATTGGAAATTTTTCCTGTCCACCAGGCTTTTGTCACCACCGGCCATTTGGACAGCCTGGTTATATTGATAGGAGGTCACCATAGTGCCGTGATGCTCGAGGATAAAATCGTCGATGCGACGGGGCAGGCGGTGTTTGCGTGCCAGTGCCACGCCATCGGGCACGTGGGCAATGATGATGGCGGCAGCCTCGTCCGGGGCGAGATCCTCGTGTGTATTCACCTCTCCCTGCGGCTGGTTTTCAATAAAGAAAGTGGGGTTCATAGATTTGCCCACATCGTGGAAGAGCGCTCCCACACGCGTGAGCAGCGCGTCTGCACCGATCAATTCGGCGGCCTGCTCAGCCAGGTTGGCGACCTGCAAACTGTGCTGATAGGTACCCGGCGCATTGCGCAAAAAGTATTGCAGCAGAGGGAAGTCGGGACGCGAAATTTCGATCAACTGCAGAGCGGTGGTGAGTCCCAGGGTCTGCGCAAGGAAATACTGCAGCAGCAGGGCAATGCTCGCTGCCGCCAAGCCGCTAAAGATGGCTGCAGCCGCAAGCTGGAAGAGTGCAACTGCATCCGTCGTTGTAAATGGTACACGGAAGGCAAGCAGCATCGCCATACCGGCGCCTGCCACAGCCATGCCAGCCCGAAAGAACGTCCAGACGCGGCGGGCAAAGCCAAGCACCAGGACGCCGGTCATCGCCGAAACAA
>DATFET010000023.1:0-3423 GCA_035250835.1 Anaerolineales bacterium | reverse complement strand
GAGGTGAGACAGCTTCTCTAAAACGGAGCCAGCCGTATCGTCCCGCCTGAGGCGGATGGATCGTTTGCTCAGCATCGGGCCCGTGTCGAGTCCCACATCCATCTGCATAATGGTGACGCCGGTCTCCTCATCCCCGTGCAGAATCGCAGCATGGACCGGCGCGGCGCCCCGCCAGCGCGGTAGCAGTGAAGCGTGGACGTTAATGCATCCATAGCGCGGCAGCTCCAGCACATCCTTCCTGAGGATCTGCCCGAACGCGGCCACGACGATCAGGTCCGGGTTCCAGGCGCGCAGCTGCTCCATCTCTTCGGGCTGGCGCAGTTTTTTTGGCTGCATGACCGGGATGCCCAGCTCAAACGCCAGCCTTTTGACCGGCGGCGCCTTGAGCTCGCGTCCGCGGCCCGAAGCGCGGTCCGGTTGAGTGACGACACCCACCACCTCATACGTGTTCGTCAGTGCGCGCAGGCTCGGGGATGAAAAATCAGGGGAGCCCATGAAGACAACGCTTGTACTGAGCGTAGCGAATGTGCTTGTCATGAGGGCATTGTACCAGTAATGCTATTTTGAAAAATGGGGCTCTCTGAGAATTACCGTGATAGGTTACCCAGACTGGAAAACAAAATTGTTTGCGTTTTGGTTTAATTGGTTGTACAATAACCAAAATCCAAACCCAGATCGATACCGGAGGAACACATGGAAGATCAACCGATGATGGAACTTACGAGTGAGGACAAACTTTGGGCGCTGCTGGCGTATCTACCCTTCGTCGGCTGGATCATCGCAATCGTTGCACTGTTGATGGAAGATAAAAGGAGCCGTCCTTTCATCAAATTCCATTCAGTTCAAGCACTAATTCTGGCAATCCTCAATGGTATCATCTCAGGTATACTGGCCGCGGTACTAATCGGCTTATGCACCGGAATTGCCATTTCTATCTACATGCTTTATATAGGTTATAAAGCATATCAAGGCGAAACTGTGAAAGTGCCGCTCATCACCGATTTCATTAAGAATCAAGGCTGGGGATAAAATAGTGGGCTACTTGAGGTAGCCCGCTATTTTTAACAACCCATCAATCATCAGTTACACGGAGGCATACATGGATATAGGCAAGTCGTTCAGCTACCCGTTCGAGGATAACCAATGGCTCTCGAAGCTGGGTCTTGGGACGGTCATCTCAATGGTACCCATTCTCAATTTTGCCATGACAGGCTATATGATCGAAATCGTTCGAAATTTGATGAGAGGTGTTCAGCAGCCCCTTCCAAACTGGGATGACTTCGGCAGGAAATTCATGGACGGGCTGATGCTGGTCCTGGTGGGTCTTGTCTATGCCCTGCCTATCCTCCTCCTCTCCTGCCTGCCGTTGAGCTTTATGGCAGTCCCTGCCATTCTATCCAGCAACGGCGATATGCAGTATGTCGCAGAAGCATTGGCTGGCGTAGGTGGTGTTCTGCTCGCAGGCATGGCATGCCTGTTCGTCGTCTATGGGCTCGTCCTCTCCGTGATCTTCCCCGCGGTCTATATTCTCTATGCACGTGAAGGGACGTTTGCATCCTGCTTCAAGCTTCGCGAAGTCTTCGACATCATCGGGAAAAATGGCGGGCCATTTTTTACAGCCTGGGGCATAAGTCTTTTGGCAGGCCTGGGGGTGGGCTTAGCCGCCGGGATTGTGTCTTCGATCCTGGGTTTGATTCCCTGCATTGGCTGGATCGCCTCGATCGTGATCACTCTCGGAGTTGGAGTGTACATATCAGTAATCTATGCCCACCTGTTCGGTCAGTTCGGACAAATCGCCTATCAAGAAAAACCGCTCCTCCCATCAGACCAGCCTACTGTAGGCTAGCTCTTCAATTCGTTTACCAGCCTGCGGAATTCCGCAGGCTTTTTTTATGGTCCCCAGCGAGGCTGGTAATCACAATAATCGTTATTAGTCAGCCGGCGCAGGTCGGTCCCGTCGGTACGGATGATGTAGATCTCGCAGCCATGATCATCACCGGGATGATCGAAGTAAGCAGTGAAAGCCACCCACTTGCCATCCGGTGAAAAGGACGGACCCTGACTGTTCCCGCCGCTGGGCGTCAACTGGCGCACATTCGATCCATCGGCGTTCATGATATACACTTCACGGTTCCAGGGCTCGCCGGAATAGGTAACAATGGACTGGCCGTCCGGTGACCAATCGCTGCGGCCGCGGATGGAGGGCAGGTTTGTTACTCGGAACAATTGCCGTCCTCTCCTGTTGACAGTAAACAACTGTACCGGCCCATCGCGATCTGAAGCAAAAAGAATTCTATTTCCATCCGGTGACCAGGTGGGGTCCCAGCCAAAGAGTTGGGGAATATTTCCGGCGTTTTCGCCGTTCCGATCCATCACCCAGATCTGATGGATTTCAGGGTTATTCGGACTGGACCTTTTGAAAACGATGGTACTGCCATCCGGTGAAACCTCAGGAGCAGTGAGAATACCAAGCCGATTCGTGAGTCGATCCAAACTGCGATCATTGAGATCCATAGAATAGATCTCGTAGATGTTTTCTTCGCGGAACGCGGCATACAACACACTTTGTCCATTCGGGTCAGGAGATGGATAGAAATGCTGGATGTTATCTTCTGTGGTCAATCTTTGGTAACCAGTCCCATCCGCATTCATGATGCAGATTTGATTCATCGCCGTCACTTTGAAGACCTGGCAGGTGAAGACGATATGTCCCGCAGGCTGATCCGCTGAAGATGGGGATGGGATGGAGGTTTGCTCGGGATCAGGATTTTCAGGATTTGCGGTGGGAGAAGGAATAGGTGTGAAGCCATTAAAAAGCGGAGTGGTGACCGCTTCGGTCACCACAGGAAATTGACCTCCAGAAGGAGTCGAAGCCTGAAGCGTGGCGAACAGGTCCGGGGTCGGCGAAGAGGCGGGACTCAAGAAGCCGCATCCAAGGACAAAAAACAGAGCGGCAATCAACCAGAACAGTCTATTGATGTTCATCTTCCAGTTCGAATGATTCAAGCTCGAATTCCTCGCCTGATAGTATTTTTGCGCCATAGCTCCCACAATATGGACAATGGATTCTTCCATCCAACGGTTGATATGTGTTGAAACATGCCATGCACTGCACTTCCGCTTTACTAAGACGGAAATGAAGTTGCGCATGTTCCGCAGGTGTCTTTTTGCTGAGCTCGCGCCAATGTTCCAGGATGAGACCCCGATCAAGTTCAGAAATCTCCCCCATGACCAGGTGAACGTTCTTAATACCCCTTGCATCTTTCAACTGTAAAAGCAATTTTTTTAGAATGTTTTGCGTGGATTGATATTCTCGCATGACCACCCCAATATAGGGGTTCTCTCCAGTCTTTTCCCTCATCCCCGACCCTTCCCCCGCAGGAGGAAGGGAATTCCCTCTCCCTTTGGGAGAGGGCTAGGGTA
>DATFET010000009.1:0-6912 GCA_035250835.1 Anaerolineales bacterium | reverse complement strand
AGTTTGAGGCAGCGGTCCGTTGTTTTTTCGATCAACCGGATATTCTTGTCTTCGGGGATGAATCAGCGAATGCAGCGTATCGGCGTTTTTCCAGTGCAGTATATTCCACCCTGATCGGGCTGAATGGGAATTTATCAGTGATCGTTTCACATGGAACGGTGATTTCCCTGTTCGCCTCGCGCCTGACTGAAGAACCTGGTGAAACCATTTGGAACAAGCTTGGCTTGCCGGGATTTGTCGTGCTGGATATGAAATCGAACACGCTCGTTGCCATTGAAAACATTCTTTGAGGAGTCACAAATGGAACTCATTGACCTGCGTTCAGATACCGTAACCAAACCCACCCCCGAAATGCGTGAAGCAATGGCAGAAGCAGAAGTCGGTGATGATGTCTACCGTGATGATCCCACCCTGAATCGCCTGGAGGAAATTGCGGCTGGGATGGTGGGCAAGGATGCTGCGCTTTTTGTTCCGTCAGGGACCATGGGTAACCTGATCGCTCTGCTCGTTCACTGCCAGAGGGGAGATGAGGTCATTGTGGGGAACCTGTCGCATATCTATTTGAATGAAGCAGGAGGGATGTCTGCGCTGGGAGGAATTCAGGCCTGTCCTATCCCCAATCAAAAGGACGGGACACTCCTCATCGAGGACATTCTCGCCTCCATCCGGACCGTGGATGTGCATCATCCCATCACGCGTCTGATCTGCCTGGAGAACACCCAAAATATTTGCGGCGGCATTCCACTAAAACCGCCATACACTCGTCAGGTGGGCGAGCTCGCACATCAAAACGGATTGTTCCTGCACGTGGATGGGGCGCGCATTTTCAATGCCGCGGCTGCTCAAAATGTATCTGTCAGAGATTTGGCTGGACCAGCTGATTCGGTCATGTTTTGTTTGAGCAAGGGACTGGCTGCGCCAGTTGGATCGATTCTCGCAGGCTCCCAGAAGTTCGTTGACCGGGCGCGTCATATCCGCAAAATGTTAGGAGGCGGGATGAGACAGGTGGGTATCCTCGCTGCGGCAGGGATCGTCTCACTGGAGCGAATGACAAACCGCCTGGGAGACGATCACGCCCGGGCAAAGAAACTGGCTGATGGCTTGAGGGGCATTGACGGTGTGGTTGTCGACGCCGACTCGCCGTACACCAACATGGTCTATTTCAACCTGGTGGATGGTATCAAGGAGAGCGCTCAGGCAATCGGCGAGAAGATAAAAGGTTATGGGGTATTGGTCGATGCCGAGAATGCCCGCCGTTTTCGACTCGCCATCCATTATATGATCGATGACAGCGCTGTGGAGAAGACAGTCTCAGCCTTTCGAGAGGTGCTGCACTGAGAAAATTGCACAGATGGAGTTCGTTATCCCCGTAACATGATTTTTGATTTTCACACCGATGTCTTTTCCGCCTGGATGAAATCGGCGTAGGGCAGTTGGATCAACGCATTGACGATGGATGGATCGAACAGTGTGCCTGAATGGTCTCTCAGGTATTTGATCGCCTCCACTGCCGAGGATTTTTTTCGATAAGTGCGGCTGCTGGTCAACGCATCAAACACATCGGCAACGGCGAATATCCTTGCCTGAATTGGAATATCATTCCGTTTCAATCCCAGTGGATACCCACTGCCATCCCAGCGTTCGTGATGATAACGGATGACCGGAAGAGTCTCCTGTAGGAAAGGGATCCCATCCACGATGCGCGCTCCGATATCGGTGTGAATACGCATAATTCTCCACTCTTCATCTGTGAGGATGCCTGGCTTATGGAGGATCGTGTCGCTGATGCCGATTTTTCCAATATCATGGAGCAGGGCGCCTCGCTCCAAAGCTTTAAGTTGATGACTATTCAATCCTAGCTCCTCCCCCAGCATACAGGCGAGACGACTGACACGCATGCTGTGCCCTTCCGTCTCGCGATCGCGCGCATCCAGGGCAGACATGAGTGCAGTGAGCGTCCGGTCATAGGTGATTTCCAACTCGGCGTAGGCAGCCTCGATCTGCTTCGCTTGCTGACGCGATTCGGACAAAAGAATGGACCGTTCCAGTGCAATTGCAGCCTGGTTTGCCAGCGTTTGCATATTTGCGTAATTCTGTCCGCGGCTCTCCGGGATGTTCATCCAGAGTGCGCCGTATGTTCGGCCGCGTGTCAGCAGGGGATAACAGACCATTGAACCGTTCTCCACAGAAACGATGATGCTTTGACCGGTCATAATCGCCTGATCAATTGTTTTCAATGGATGTTCGCGGCGAGTATGCAATCCATTGGTGTCGATTTCGACCTCAGCTTCAATACTTCCATCACGCCTTAAAAGTACAATGCCTGTTTCCATCGAACTGGTCACTTTGTGCGCCGCCTGTGCGATTAATTCGGCAGCCTTGCTCAATTCTTCCGTTTGGATAACATCCACACTCAATTGATATAACATGGATGTGATGCCAAGGGTGTTACGGAGTTCCTGGTACAGCCATGAGCTTTCAATGGCTGCCGCGGCTTGTGATGAGAGCAAGTCGGCAAGAGATTCATCATTTTCCGAGAAAAAGACTCCCTCCTGTTTTCCAAAGGCGAGGATCGCTCCAATGCTCAGACGGTGCAGTCGTATGGGTATAGCCAATAAGCTTCGTAGGCCGGGATGGTCAATATCAAGCTTCTTTGCACCGGAAAATTTTCGGTGATCGCGCACCCGGAAGGGTTTAGTGGCGTTGAGTGCGGCCTGCAGGAGGGGCTCGTCGGCTGGATTTGTGTCGAGGGATGCAGAAAGTTTTTTCGCATCTCCCGCAGATGCCGTCCGTGAAAAAATCCCCTGCTGATCGAGCAAAGTTACGTAAACAAACTGCGCTTCGAGGGTATTTCGCGCGATGACTGCGATCTCCTGTACTGCAGCCTGGGGATCCATCAGCGTAGTGAGTGAAATACCTGCCTGGATCAATTCGGTCAAACGCTGGTGATAGCTGGCACGCTCCCAGGCACGTACAAGCTCCATTGCAACACCCTCGGCGATCGACGCATCTCCACTGTTGAATGCAAAGGTTTTGTCTGAACAGATTTCCAACACCCCTTTGACGTGTCCATATTGGATGATCGGCACAGTGATTATGGAAAGGATATTATCGTTCTCAAGCTGTAAAAAATCAGGGTCGAGCCTTGTGTCATTAACCAGGCTCGTCTTCTTGATCCTGGTTATACGCCCGAGCAAGCCAACCTGTGAATCCTGACTATAACTGGCAGGGATGATGTGTAGAGTTTTACCTGCAGATGCCAGAACGACAAACTCCTGCCTGTCTGTTTCCTTTAAGAACAGAGCAACCACTGTACATTCTATGGCGTGCTCTAGAGTGTTCACTGCCAGTTGTGCAGATACCGGCGGATCCAGCCCCGCCTCCAGTTGCTGGCTGAGCTCATTCAACAGGGTCAACTGTGAGATGCGATTCTTCTCTGACTGTAATTGTTGTGTTAGCTGGCGCATCTGCTCATTCAACACATGGTCTTTTGCAGCTGCCTGATCGATAAGGTCCACCCCGTTATTCACATTTGTTGCTGTCTGGGAATCAGGATTGCTGGCTGCTGGAGTAGTGATGTACAACGCGTAGCTTGTCAGAATGGTTATGAGTCCGGTAAGGAGAAAAACACCTTCCCTGGCTGCCGAGCCGAAGGGTCTCAGGAGGAGAAATAGACCAAAAACGATACATGCCTGGATGACAGGAAAAATCCAGGCGAAGCGAATTCCTGCAGAATATTTCCTTATGAAAAGAAAGTAAAGGATTGCTGATGCGGTAAAAAACGATAAGATCGCTAAAAACAGAACCGGCTCCGAGACGAAATCAAGCCTTACTGGTGTAAACAACAGCAATTGTGCCGCGAGAGATGACAATGTGGCAAGTACAGCAGTAAGTTTTCTTGGCATATCTTGTATGAGGATAGCACAAAAAAGATTTTTTCTACGTTCAAATATTGTGGTCAACTTTGGACGCTGAACGCAACCCACCTTTGAATGATTTAATGGTAAATCTGATATAATTTTTTTAATGGAAGGGACACCAGACAGGGGAAGCGCGCCCTTATCTTTTTTTAGAAGAGCGAACATGAGCACACCCTACATTACACTTGAACAGATCGATGAAGCTGCGGATGCGGTTCGGAAGCGTACCACCTACCATCCCCGTGTAGCCCTCATTCTGGGTTCCGGCCTGAATGGGCTTGCGGATTCCGTTCAAAAACCCGACTTTATACCCTTCGGCGACCTGCCGCACATGCCGGTTTCCACAGTGCATGGACATAGCGGCCGCCTGGTGATTGGTGAGCTTGAAGGACAGATCGTGTTTGTCATGCAGGGACGCGTCCATTTCTATGAAGGATACAGCATGGGACAGGTGACCCTGCCAGTCCGCATTATGCAGCGGTTGGGCATCGAGATTCTTATCGTTACCAATGCAGCGGGAGGAGTAAACCCGGACTTTGTTCCAGGCGACGTGATGCTGATTACCGATAATTTAAATCTTATCGGTATGACGGGGACGAATCCTTTATTTGGACCGAACATCGAGGAGCTTGGACCGCGGTTTCCCGACATGAGCCAGGCTTATGATCGTGATTTGATGGATAGCGCGCGCAGAGCCGCTGCGGCTGAGAAAATCCAGCTGCGGGAGGGCGTTTATTGTGCATTGAGTGGCCCATCGTTCGAGGGTCCTGCCGATCTTCGATTTTTACGTATGGCGGGCTCGGATGCAGTGGGTATGTCAACGGTACCGGAGGTAATCGTTGCCCGCCATGGCGGTATGCGTGTGCTGGGATTATCTGGTATTAGCAATAAGGCAAACCTGGATGGCTCAACAGTAACGACACATGAAGAGGTAATCGAAGCAGGCAGGGTGATTACACCAAAAATTGAAAAAATCATACGTGGAGTCTTAAGCTCCCTGTAAAGTATTGGAATGGGTCCTGTTTATCGAACGCTGGCAAACTATGAGCCTTTGATTTATATCGCGCTTGCGATTGGGGCATTATTTGCTTTTCGTAGGATGTGGCGTTCGTGGCGTGAATGGCGGGATTCTGTGTACGGGCTGGAGCGTGAATTCGCCTTGCGTAGACTCGTACAGGCATCCGCTCTTGCATTATTGATCCTGGGACTGGTATTTGCAGAATTCTTCATAGCCACGTTCATCGCGCCGTCCCTGCCAGCCTCAGATATCATGGCAACTGCCACCCTTGATCTGCTCGTTACACCCATAGGGACATTCGCGCCAGGGGTAACAGCACTGCCTGCTACACAGGCAGTACCCAGCGGGATGAGTGGATGTATACCTGACGAGATTATGATCACAGCGCCGGGACCGGGCGATGAAGTCAGCGGGACAGTAAATATCACAGGTACAGCTGATGTCCCGAACTTCGGTTTTTATAAATATGAGATTTCCGCGATGGGCAGTCAGAACTGGGCAACGATCGCAGCCAATCGTGAGCCCGTGAAGAATGAAAAACTGGGTGAATGGAACACTGCCTCACTTACAAATGGGGATTACTTTTTGCGTCTTGTGATTACAGATAATGTTGGTGCAATGCTGGAGCCCTGTGTGATCGCTGTGCGCGTGCTCAATCAGTAAACGGAGTTATCATGCCTTCCTATGAAATCCGTCCTGCAACACCAAATGACCTGCCGCGTTTAATGGCTATGGACCATTCCTGCCTGAGTGATTACGTCTGGCAGTTGGAATTGCGCCGCGATACAGGTCAGATCAGTTCCAGTTTTCGTGAGGTGCGTTTGCCGCGGTCTGTCGTAGTGACCTATCCGCGGGATCCAATGTCACTGACGCAGGAGTGGACACATCGTGATGGGATCCTGGTGGCTTTGGTGGAATCGATTCCATCGGGATACACTGCGGTTGTGGAGGAACGTTCGTCAACAGCTGCCAGGATCACAGACATCGTCGTCTCGCGGGAGCGAAGGCGGCAGGGTGTTGGATCTGCCCTTTTAACGGCAGTCCAGACCTGGGCGCTGGAACGGGGGCTCCATCGCCTCATTCTGGAAATGCAATCGAAAAACCAACCTTACATTCGGCTTGCACAGAAGTTTGGGTATGAATTCTGCGGGTATAATGACCAGTATTATCCGACTCAGGACGTAGCTTTGTTCTTTGGGAGAGCACTTAAGTAGGCTGGAAGGTTTGCATGTTTAATGGTTGGATGGTTGGTTTACTGGCGGGACTACAGACGCTCAACAACATCTTAACAGCGGGAATTGCCATTACGGCGTTTTCGCTGTTGTTATATGCATTGTCGTTTAATTTGCGTGATCGTGTTGCACGTTCGTTCGCAATTATCATGCTTTGTGTGGTGATCGTTTTCACCACCGAAGCACTGCAAAGCAGGGACGTGCCAGCCTGGGGGATTGAGCTGCTTCTCCATCTGCAGTGGATTGGAATTATCTTTTTACCTCCTGCCTATTTGCATCTTTCTGACGCGGTTCTGGTGACTGCCGGTCGGCCATCACGGGGCCGCCGCCGGATTGCCGTTCGATTGGTCTATGCAGTTTCGTTTGGCTTTTTCATCCTTCTGGCAGCGGGACTGCTCGTTGGAGACCTGGTAATGGATGGCAATCCCGCTCCACATTTGCAGCGCACCATCTGGACTGAAATCTTTACACTGTATTACATCGCCATCATCGGATGGGCGGGCTATAACTTCATTCGCGCCTACTCACGGATGCTGACTCGCTCCGGCCGGCGCAGGATGCTATATCTCATGGCGGGCGCCACCGCCCCGGCGCTCGGTTCTTACCCATACCTTTTGTTTGGATCGAACATCGCCGGACAGTACCCGCTCGCGTTTTGGTCGGGAGCCTTCGTCATTAACCTGCTCGTCGCCGGTCTGGTCATCACGATGGCATACGCGGTGGCGTTTTTTGGTGTTTCCTG
>DATFET010000004.1:0-6219 GCA_035250835.1 Anaerolineales bacterium | reverse complement strand
ATCGTCACCCACCTGCCCATCAACTGCCCCGCGTAGCGCTTGGCAGGATTCTTTACCGTGGGAATATCCACCTTGATACGCGCCTGGGACATCCTCATAGAAGCGATGGCGTCCTCCATTGCTTCCTTTTGTTCCGCGATAAAACCCAATCGCTCGAACAAAGCCAGCAGCAAACCGAACGAGAATCCCACTGCGGCGCGCGGCTGTCCCTGGTGTTCGAACGTCCACAGCGGGATATTGTTCTCTTTGGCGCGCTTCTCCAGTTCGCCTCCTGTGCATACTGCAATGACGCGACACCCGGCCTGGAGAGCGGCATCGAAGGCGTCCAGTGTCTCCTCCGTGTTGCCCGAATGTGACGAGCAGATCACCAGCGTCTGCGGGCCACGCGCATAAAGAGGCAGGCCATAATCGCGATGAACGGAAACCGGCAGCGGGGCGAGTGAGGCGCAGTACGAGGCGAGCAGGTCCGCACCGATGGCGGATCCGCCCATGCCCGCGATCATCACCTGCCGTACATCCTTTGGATTGGGCAGCTCATGTTCCATGCCAAGCTGATAAGCGCTGGCAAGCTGATCGGGCAGATGATCGATCTCACCCAGCATGTTGAGTGTGTCGAGTTGTTTGAAACGATCGATGTCATCGAGATTCATGAATCCTCCTGATGGAAACGAGTTGGCTGAGATCGATTCTACAACAGTTGCGCGGAAATTCTGTATTGAATTTGTCAGGGAGTTTTTAACCTATTAGCGGCTTTCTGCGCGATGATTGAGTGCGGCGAATACCAGGAATGAGCGAGGAGGAGCCTTGTTCAGGCATAAGTTTCTCAGTATCGTCATGTTGGGGGTGATGTTATTTTCACAGGCTGTCCCACATGCCATGGCAGCAACGCTATGTGATTCAGCACAATTCATTTCTGATCTGTCAGTACCAGACGGCTCGGCGTTTGTACCCGGGGCGGCATTTACGAAGACCTGGCGTTTGCAAAATAACGGCACATGTACTTGGGACACATCCTATAGTCTGGTGTGGGCTGGGGGTGACTCCATGGGGACGAATACCTCAGTAAAGTTACCCGTGAGCGTGCCGCCCGGTCAAATGCTGGACATTTCCATTAATTTGACTGCGCCAGCCGCAAGTGGGCATTACAAAAGCTTATGGAAGCTCAGCAATGCAGCCGGGGTTCAATTCGGCATTGGTGAGTCAGCCAGCGATCCATTCTGGGTGGACATCAATGTTATTGATAATAGTGCGGTGGTCTATGATTTCGTTGCCAACGCGCCATACGCCCAGTGGAAGAGTGGCGCCGGTATCCTGCCCTACCCGGGCGCCAGCGGGGACAGCCGCGGCTACTCATTCCAGGTAAACAATCCGCACCTCGAGGACGATTCTTTCGACTCAGCGCCGGGCCTGCTCACCGTACCGCAGAACAAATACAACGGCTACATCCAGGCAGCCTATCCTGAATTCCAGGTCCAATCCGGCGACAGACTCCAAACACTGGTGAACTGCGAGTTTGGGGCGACAGGTTGTTACGTCACCTTCCGCATCGATTACCTCCTGCCGAACGGCGTGCAAAAAACATTCTGGACGTGGAAGGAAGCCCACGACAAACGTTTCTACCGCGCCAACCTGGACTTGACTCCGCTGGCGGGACAAAAAGTCCGTTTTGTATTCATGCTGCTCTCCAGCGGATTGGCAGGCGGGGATCGCGCCATCTGGGGATCGCCGCGCATCGTCCGCACGGGGAGCACTCAACCGCCGGCACCTCCTTCCACATTGACACCCCTCCCTCCGCTGACGCCGACCGCCACTCCGATCACACCTCCGCCTCCCACGCCGGGACCGGCCGGCTGTGACCGGGCAACCTTCGTCAGCGATGTCACCGTCCAGGATGGGACAATCTTTGCCCCGGGCGCGGCCTTCACCAAGACCTGGCGCTTGAAGAACAGCGGCGCGTGTATGTGGACGACTGCCTACAAACTGATCTACTATAGCGGCGAGCAGATGAGTGCTCCGACGTCCGTTAACCTGCCGTGGGGCGCAGCCAATGGTCAGACAGTGGATATCTCGGTCAATATGGTCGCTCCGGCCGCGGCCGGTAAATATCGCGGCTTCTGGATACTCGCCAACGCCAGAGGACAATACTTTGGCATCGGCACGAATGCAGCCGATCCCATCTGGGTGGAGATCAATGTCGCGGGCGATTCAGCGAGGAACACCGCTTCTTACGACTTCCTGGCGAACGCCTGCTCAGCACAATGGAAAAGTGGAGCGGGAATTCTTCCCTGCCCCGGCACAGATGGAGATTCGAAAGGCTTTGTACTTCAGCTCAACCCGGCCAGGCTGGAGGACGGCACAGCCAGCGCTCCCGGTCTGTTGACCTTCCCTCAAAATCGCTACAACGGCTACATCCAGGGGTTATATCCGGCCTTTACCGTCCAGCCAGGCGACCGCTTCCAAAGCTCCGTGAGCTGCGAGCAGGGATCGAACTGCCACGTAACCTTCCGTCTCGATTACATGCTGGCGAACGGTTACATCGGTACGTTCTGGCAGTGGCGGGAACTGAACGATGGCAAGTACTACGCCGCGAATGTGGACCTGACGCCGCTGACCGGAAGAAGCGTTCGCTTCATACTGACGATCCTTGCAACCGGATATGCCACGGGCGATCGCGCTATCTGGGCCGCGCCGCGCATCGTCCGCGCGGCAGGCGGACCTCCAACCATCACCCCTGTTCCATCCGACTGGTTGACGTATACCAACCAGCAATTTAACTTCAAGTTCAACTATCCGCCCCAGGCGCAGATCGTCAACCAGTCTCCCGCCTATCTCAAGATGAACCTGCCGTTCACGCCGGGAACCAACCTGGTCGAGAAATACCTGGAGACCATTGTCGTTGAGAATCCACCGACCTGCCGCAGCCCTCTGGCAACCAGCTCACTCGCCAACACCTCCGAGACAGTTGTGATCAATGGCATTTCGTTCCTCAAGGAAACCGGGGGCGATGGCGGTGTGGGACATCTGCACGAATGGGAGGCCTACTCCACACTCCACAATAACGCCTGCATCAGCATGGACTTCGTCCTGCATTCGCTCAACCCTGGTGGATTTTCCACACCTCCGCCGGTCTTCGACAAGGCAGCCGAGTCGGCGGTGTTCATGCAGATCATGTCCACGTTCGCATGGACCACGCCCACGATCACATCTGTTCCACCGACTGCGACATTTACGCCCACACCCAGCACAGGGTCTGGGACAGTTGTCCCATCACCTTTGATCCAAAAATTGTTCATGCAGGACGCATCCAATGGCTGGGCGATCGGCAATCCCTACGTCCTGCGAACGATGGACGGCGGCGCGACCTGGTACAACGTCACCGCGCCGGGTGTTGCCTCCGTGCAAAATGCTTTCTTCCAGAATTCCAGCAAGGGCTGGGCGCTGGCTACACTAGCCGACAGCGGCATGCCGGCCCTCTTCCGCACCACCAGCGGGGGCAGCACATGGACCAGCTACAGCAATCTCCCATTCAACGGCGGCTATCTCCAGTTCCTGGATGACATGAATGGCTTTGTGCTTTCCGGCGAGCCCTCTGGCATGCAGAGACATGCTGTGCAGCTTTATCAGACTTCGGATGGGGGAGCTACGTGGACGCTTAAGTATGCCAACGATCCATCCCAGCCCAATAACAGCCTGCCCTTCAGCGGTCACAAAAATGGGATGGCGTTCCACGATACCGGGCGCGGCTGGGTCGGAGGCGATATTCCCACACCCGGCTTTGTCTATCTGTACAGGACAGAAAACAGCGGTGTAAGCTGGTCACAGCAGCCCCTGGCTTTGCCTGCCGGCTACGGGTCGGCGGGTATCACCACCACAGCGCCGTCCTTTTTCGGGCCGAACGATGCCGTCCTGCCGGTTTGGATGGGCCTCGACGTGGGCAAGCGGGACCTGTATCTCTATGTGACTCATGATGCCGGCACCACATGGACTCACTCTACTGGATTTGCGCGTATGGGCCGCAACACAGACATTCTCTCGGTGCGGGATGCGTTCAGTTGGAATGAAGCGGGCTTCATCCACGTGACCAATGATTCAGGCGCGAACTGGCGACAGGTCACGCCCAATGTAAATTTCGGTGAAAGCATCCGTGACATGGACTTTGTGTCCGCATCGACCGGCTGGATGCTGGATGTGGGCGATAACGGCAATATAGCGCTTTACCGTACAGCCGATGGCGGCGCCACCTGGACTTTACTGTTCGGAAATACATCGACCCCAACCCAGACTCCGAGTCCAGCCGCCACAGCAACACCTTCGCCCGCTGATTATGCACAAACCATCGTTAACACCCTGAGTGCAAAGGACTTCAATGGAGCAAAAAGCCTGATGGATCAATCCTTCGCGATGGCTTTCTGGCAGTCACAAGGGACATCCCTCACGCCGGATGAGGCTGTCCAGCAATTGCAGTTGAACTATATCGGGCCATCCACTGTACTGGTTCCCGACCCGAATGAGGACTTGACTGCTCTGCTGGGTGGGTCGAATCCATACTCGATCATGGGACTGGACTCATCAAATTCACGGGCATTGTTCGTCTCTGGCTGGGGATTGGATGGCAAGGGTGAAGCCATCCTGTATGTCACGAAGCGCGCGGACGGGAGCCTGTACTGGCACAGCGTTCTGATCGCACCGACCGGCTTTGCCCCTCCAGTCACACTGACAGGGCCTTATGCTGTCGTGCGCCTCGCGCCGAATGACGTGTTGAACATCCGCTCAGGTGCCGGAGTCAGCCAACCCGTCGTTGGATCGTTCGCGGCAGACGCGGTCAACGTGATGAGAACGGGACCCACTGCCAGCGCCGACAACGCGACCTGGGTAGAAGTCCAAAATCCAAACGGCGGGACAGGCTGGGTCAATTCTTCTTATCTAACCGAATACGTCACCCACGAGGCCTTCTGCGCGGATACACGTATCCCGGCCCTGATCGAGCAGTTGAAGGGAAGCATGAACCAGTCGAACGGTGACCTGTTCTCCGCGCTGGTGAGTCCTGTTCATGGGGTGAATGTAAATTTGTGGGCGTACCAGCCGCCAGTCAGTTTCAATACGACAACATCCAGAAATGTTTTCACGAGCACGGAAGTATATGACTGGGGTGCGGGTCCGCGCGGCGAGCCCGACCTTGGCACCTTCGCACAGATCATCCAGCCAAAGATGCAGGAAGTGTTCAATGCGCCAAACATGGAGACCTACTGCGACAACCTGACGAATGTGTATCCACTCACCGTGCCATGGCCGTATACCAACGTCCGGTACTACAACTTGTATAAACCCGGTACGCCCGGCACAGAGCTGGATTTCCGCACCTGGCTGATCGGATTCGAGTACATCAACGGCCAGCCAACTCTATATGCCATGGTCACGATCCCCTGGGAGCCGTAGAGTCTGTCATTCTGAGCGAAGCGAAGAATCTCGATTTTACGGGCGAGATCCTTTGATCGTGATGAGCTTTCCCTCAGGGTAACATTAAGAAGAGGAGCAGGAAAATCCTGCTCCTCTTCTCTTTTATTCCTTGAAGTCTTTACATCGCGCCCTTGATAAAGTTCGCCAGGTCCTTCTTCATCTGCCTGAGTGATGGCAGGTGGATATACATCATGTGTCCCGCTTCGTAATACTCCATCGAAATATTCTTGCGAAGGGTTTCATCCAGACCGAGATGATCGAATGTATACTCGGTCGCAAAATAGGGCGTGCCGAGATCATAATACCCGTTGGCAATGAACACCTTGAGGTACGGGTTGAACGTCATCGCTTTGCGCAGCGTCTCGCCCACATTGACGTATTGATTCTCGAAATCGGCATACGACCACGGATGGACAAACCTGCTCAGGATTTCATACTGCAGGTCTGATTCGAACTTCAATTCACTGCGGACGTAATCATAGAATCCCGCCGAGTACGGACCTACGACATTCGTGAGCAGCGGATCATACTCCGCGTACTCGTTCACGCCCAGCCGGTCCCGGCCGGTAAAGCGGCTATCGAGTCGCCCTACGGTCAATCCCTGTTCGCGCAATAATTCCTTGAAGTAATGGAGGGCATGGATACGCAGGTTCGAGCGTTCCACGAATTGCTTTGAAACACCTGTGTACATGGCAACCTTTTCGACGATCTGTTCGCGTTCCTCCGCGCTCATCCCATCCCCTTTGAGCAGCGCACGTGCAT
>DATFET010000488.1:0-14649 GCA_035250835.1 Anaerolineales bacterium | reverse complement strand
CTTCGGCGCGAACATCACCCATGCGTAAGCGCTGATCGAGAACCGCCACCTCCGAACTGCCTTGACCCGTCATCCTCAAGGACTCAGCCAAACCGAAGACCCTCGCCGACCATACATCCAGACCTTGTCCATGCAGAATGACAGCCAGCATTGGCAGACTGGAGGCTACGTGATGATCGCCTCGGTTGAGAATCTGTTGGAAGATTGCTTCCCCGCGACGGCGCGCGGCGGCGAAATCGCCCTCATGCAGATCAAGAAACACACGGATCATGGCACCGCGGCTCAAGAGCCGATCGTCGCCGAGCTCCAAGGCCACGCGCTCAGCTTCATCCAGCTGAGATACGGCCAGGGTGTAATCGCCTTTGAACGATGTATGATTGGCTTGATGGATAAGGGCAAGCGCCAACCCGGCCGAGTTGTTGAGCGCGCGATGAATGCGTTCGCTTTCGTGCAAATAGCGGGCAGCCTCGGGAAGGTATATGGATTGCCTGACACGATCACCGACCATGGCAATCGCCATGTCTGTATAGGCATCTGCTTTTACAATGGAATCGGGTAAGGTTTCGATCAGCGAGGCCGCCTCAGCCAGAAAAGCATTTGTTGCTGTTCGATCATCTTGAAAGGCGCTGATGCGGCTCAATTGCACAAGCGCTTTGAGGACTTCCATGTTATCGTCCAGGGTGCGATAGGATGCCAGACTCTGCTCGCACAACATGCGCGCCCGGGCGAAGTCGCCCTGAAAGCGGGCCAGCATTCCCGCCTCATATAACGCCTTTGCCCGAAAGGATTGGTTCTGCGTCGCGCCTGAGTCCATTGCCAACGATTCTTCCAACCAGCGCCGACCTTCGCTCCAATGCCCACGCCGAAACCAGAACGGCTGCAGCGCGCCAGCTATGCGTTGCACCGTCTCGACTTGGTGATGTTCAATCGCCCAGCGGAGTGCCGCGCGCAGGTTGTCTTGCTCACGGTCCAGTCGCAAGAGCCAGTTCTTCTGTTCCGCGCCCATCAAACCGCCTTCGGCTTCTTCCGCGAAGGATAGGTAGTAACCTGCGTGAGCGCGGCGGGCCGAGTCCATTTCATGCGCATTCGACAACTGTTCCAGCCCAAACTCGCGGATGGTCTCCAGCATGGTCAAACGCGGCGCGCCCTCGGTTTCCGTTTGGCGCAGGAGGCTTTTGCTCACAAGAGATTCGAGAAGATCGATCGAAGCTGGAGAACCTCCTACAGATTGAGCCGCTTCCAGTGTGCATCCACCGACGAAAACGGACAGCCAACGGAACGTGCTCTGTTCATCATTCTCCAAAAGGTCATAACTCCATTGAACCGTGTTGCGGAGTGTCTGCTGACGCACAGGCAGATCGCGCGCGCCGCTGGTGAGCAATTGCAGAGGCGACTCTTGTAGCCGCGCCAACATTGTTTGTGGTGGAAGAAATTTGATACGTGCGGCAGCTAGCTCAAGCGCCAGCGGCAGACCATCGAGACGGGTGCAAATTTCTGCTACAGCACCAGCGTTGTCCGCTGATAATTTGAAATCTGGCTGGCTGGCTTGTGCGCGTTGCACAAACAACGCAATGCTTGGAGATTGCGATAAGACGTCAAGTGATGGCTGGGTTGGTAATGCCAGTGGCGATAACGGAAACTCGTGCTCACCGCGCAAACGCAGGGACTCTCGACTGGTCATCAGCATTCGTAGCTCGGCGCAATCCGACAGCAGCTCACTCAACAACGGAGCAGCAGAAACGATCTGCTCGAAATTATCAAGCACGAGTAAAGTTTGCTTATTGCGCAGAAAATCCTTGACACTATCCAGCAATAATCTATTGGGGGATTCGGTAACGCCAAGGATCTGTGCGATCGTTGGAATAATTAGAGTGAGGTCACTGATCGGCGCAAGAGAAATGAAAAAGATGCCATCGGCAAACTCTTGTGCTGAGCCGGCCGAAAGGGTGTCGCCCAGCTCGTGGGCAACCTGCAAAGCCAGACTCGTCTTACCTACACCGCCGGGACCGGTCAGCGTAACGAGGCGCACATCTCGTATCAGGAGGTCTTTCACGGCCGTCATTTCCGCCTGGCGGCCGATGAACGACGTGGGTTGAACGGGCAGGTTGTTTCGATGAACATTCGAAACCGGGGCTGACTTGTGGGTCGAAGCGAGTTCATCCCATTTGCCGGCATCATAAAGCAGGCGCACATCCACAGGCAACGGAATGCCAAACTGTGCGCAATAACGCTTCAAATGAGCAGCGCTGTAGATCAAGCCTGCGAGTCTCGCCTCGGTGGAAAGCGCGGTTTTGTTACAGAAATTCAATCCCGCTGCGACGCCAGCCAGCCAAAACTGCCCCCATAGATCATCCGAAAGGCTCGCATGCGTTTCATACATCCATCGCTCGAAGGATCTACGACCGGCGTTGATCACTGCGCACGCCACTGCCAGTTCGGCGGGTACCTCCTTCGGGTTGGGCATATCCCGCCTCGAAAAGTGATCTACGAACGAAACCCATTTTGGGAAAGGCGCCCGCTCCAATTCGCGGATCAGATACGACATCTCCAGATAACGCTGATCATAAAGGAGCGGCATCCCGGCTTTATATAAGGCGAAGTCAATCAGGAAATATCCTTCCAGGGCTTCCGAATCTTCCGCAAAATTTGCCAGGATGTTGGCGATATTCAGGTCGCCGTGCTGAAAGCCGGTGAGTGTGTCAATGTGCCTGGTCTCATTCCATCGCCGGGCATTTAAACCATAACTCAACGGATTGGGAAAGATTTGTCCCTGGACGAGAAATCCTTCCGTATCCGCGTCAATCGCAAATTTATCTTTGAGGAAGGATGCGACGTGCCCATCTGGCTTGAGACGATAGCCCAGCCATTTTTGCAGCAGCGTTTGGGGGTGAAGTGCCCGTTCAATCGTTGAGTTGGCGTTCCACTTCTTCAATACATAATCGTTCGTCGCGGCGAAAAGCGCCTCCAGCCTGCTTTGGCGTTCGATGGAGGCAAGTGTGCGGAAACGTTGCAGGGATTGGCCCGCAAGGGTATAAAAAAGTGCAGTCGCCCCCTCCTGCTCAAATTGATAAGCCAGCCTGGGCATGTTTTGCCTGCTAAAGACTTCCGGTGCATCGCTCACCGCGAGGCGATGTCTTTCGGTCTCGCTGGACTTTGCTCTCTCATTGACCCGATCGAACTTGACGACGAAATGTTGAACCTGACGGGGATCTCCAGGAGAGACGCTTGCCAGGTAGAGAAAAGCGCCTGTTTGCCCGGCTTTGAGTTCCTGCAAAGGGACGACATCCAGGCTGTGCAGTTCTTTTGCCAGTTGCAGGAGGCGCTGGTGTTCAGGCGGAAGTTTAGTGAAATCAGGTAACGGCATGGCAGAGTTGCAGCTATGTTAACCCCAATTGGATAAAAGCGGTATGTTTTCTTTTCCTGGATTTTGTAACAGGTGTATCGAAGGATAGATTGCTGCCCTGTTTGCAGGCACAGACGCGTCCCTGAACATCCATCCAACAGAACCTGTTACAGAGTGCCGCATCATTGTTTAAACTTGAACTTTGAAATTTGGCATACAATCGTAACGAAAAGTTTAATTACTTCTGAGACATGCGGTAAATACAAAGGACACAAAGGCATTTGGGAAAACCTTTGTGTCCTTTGCAGTAATAATATTAATCTGCAGGGACCGGCTCTGTTTCCGCGTCCGCTTCCTGCGCGGACCCTTCGACTGGCTCAGGGCGGCGCTCGGAGTTGGCGCGGCCGATGAAGAATAGAGACGGTGTCAGGAGCAGGCTCGACGTGACGAGAGAGGCCACAGTCGAGCCGACCGCCGCGATCACTGCGACGATGGGTCCGCCCAGCACCTGACCGATCGCATCCACCTGCCCGAACATCGAATGGACGGTGGCGCGTACGCGCGAATCCAACTTCTGATTGACCCAGGCAGTCTGCAGCGGGCCATGAACGTCCCGCATCATGTCGATGACCAGATACAAGCCCAGGCTGAGAAGCAGGAACGGAGAGAGCGCAAACCCAAGCAGCGCCAGGGAAATGGAGGCGGTCACAAAGAACACCGCCCGCCCGATCGCAGCCGGGCTCGATGCATCCACACGTTTTTCCACAAAACGCACAGCCAATAGGGTCAGGACTGTGCCAGCCACGCGCAGCGCTGAGAAGAACGCTACCTGGTTGCTGCCAAAGAGCACCGGCAGCTCGAACGTATCCAGCAGGTGTTTGACCCACAGGCGGTCGAAGCCTTCACTGTAAATGCCGTAGAACAGACCGATGAACACAATATTCCTGAGGCGCGGCCTGCCGCGGACGGTGTCCACGCCCTGCCTGAAGGTGTGCCACATGTGCTGCCAGGTATTGCGGTCCTGGCGCGGGGTGGGGTGAAAGCCCGTTTCGGGCATGATGACCATGAGTGTGATGCCGATGAAGATCACACCGATGGCCCCGACTTGAAGAGGCAGGACAACGTTGTTCGCGCCAACAAGCGTAGCGAGTCCCATGCCGATCAGGGATGCGAACAGTCCCACCTGGGTGCCGCGCATGAACAACCGATTCGCTTCCTCCTCGCCGATCTCATCTGTGATCCATGCCTGGGTCGCGCCGGAAGTAAAGGTATAGCCCAAACCCCAGATGACCTGTGCCAGCAGGATGGGCAGGAAGGCCGGGAAGAAGCCCTCCACGAGGAAGCCGATGCCCATCAACACATAGCCGATAATCATGGACAGTCTGCGAGAGTACACATCCGCCACGATGCCAGTTGGCACCTCGAACAGGAAGGCTGATAGCTCGAGCGTGGTGCCGACCAGGATCAACTGGACCGGCGTCAGGCCGGCAACCGTTGCTTCATATAATGACGTGACCACGAACATCATCGAGAAGAACGCGGACGCGCTGAATTGAATAAACAGATAAACGGACCTTGCGTTTAACTTTAAATTGGAGAACATATGTACCTTTGTAGAGTCGATGCGGAACCAGATCCGCTAAAATGCTGCCGCAGCTCTACGAGGATTGTCGAAAGAAAGAACGGCAGCTAATAGGCAGGAATTTCTCCTTTGAGCCGGAGTACAAGCGTTGGGAATAGGATTGTCATTTTGTCTCCAATAGTTATTATTTTCACGCCACCGGAAACACATCCGACAGCTTTTTCGGGAAGAGGATGTTGATCAGAGAGCGCACTTCTTCGCTGTCGCACCAGCAATCCGCGAAGGATTCGCACAATTCATCATAGCTGCGATACCCGAACAGGATTTGCAGGAAGGTACGGTCTGGGAATGCAATGACGCCTTCATCCTCTGGCGAGGGCTTCCAGTCTTCCATGGCTATCAACTTGCCCTTTTCCAGGACCAGTCGCAGCCCATTGCGATAAAAGCTGATCTTGATCTCGCGGCTGTGGCCTGCGCCGATCGAGTCAGCGATCCGCTTTTCGAGGGCAGGCTTGATATGGTTTAGGAAACCCGTCAGATCGGGGACGCGCAAGTACCAGGCATAAGGATTATGTACCGATGGAAGATCCTTGCCCAGAGCTTCATAGGCTGGATGCTGGGCGCCGAGCAACAAGCCAAAGGATGTACAGGCTTTTGCATCGCGCTGTCCGTATTCCTGTCCCTTGTTCCACAGGTGGCGAACTACGCTGGGAGTGATCGCCAGCCACGAAACACCCGGCTTGAGCTCATACCAGATCGCGCTCACACCCATCCTACCCAGACAGTTGGGATGCTGGAAGTACCCGAGTCGTTCACCTTGCAGATTCTCGATGATATACATTTGAAAATAATCAGCGTTGTTCTCACTCTGACCATCAAGCTCATATTTGAAGATCTCAGGCGTGCGCACGCAGGTGATCATGTGCCGTCGAATGGCATGTTCGTACACTTCAGCGATGAAGGTTAAATCGGCTTGTGTTGCGACGCGTATGCGATAGGGTTCCTCTTCGCCATCCTTCCATTTCGGCACATGGGCTTCAAATCCAAAACGACGACCTGCCAGGTCGAGAGTCATCTCATAGCCAAATTGACGGTAGTAATAAGGGATACCGGTGATCGCCTGGACGCGGTGGCCGCGTTCCGCGCTCCACTTGTGGACCTCTTCGAACTGAGCGCGGACGAGCCCGCGCTTGCGGAATTCGGGCTCTGTACCCACCAGCTCAGGTCGTCCCACGCCGAACTCGATCCCCTCGTATGCCCAGGTCTGGGGGATGAGGTTCATGGACGAGACGATGCGTCCCGTGGCTGGGTCTTCGACGATGGTGAAATCGTCCGGGTTGAGGGTCGGGTGCGGGCGCGAGAGCAGGTCATGGGTGAATGTGGCAATGCGCTGTGTATCCTGTGGATCGCTGCCATGGATACGGCCGTTGAATTCTGCAAGTGCGTCCGCATCCGCGGGAGAGGAGCGGCGCATGATCAGGCCGCTGCCCAGATCACGCAAAATGGTTTTTTGTTGAGTGAACATAAGATGTCCTGTGGGGCGATTGATTGGAACAGGGCCGCTCGTGCCCGAGCAGGACAATCGCTGTTATATAAGAAGTTTGAGCTGCTGCAGGGCAGATTGGGTGTCCTTGAAATAGATACCCTTCATGCCGACTTTTTCGCAGCTCTCGATGTTGACGTAAAAGTCGTCCACGAAGACCGCCTCGCTCGGACTCAGCCCGGCCTGCTCCAGGGCGATCTGGAAGATCTTCGCTTCGGGTTTTGCCACACCTACCTCCGCAGAAATGATAATGTGATCGAAGGCGTCGTCCATCCTTTCACGGACGATGTACTCGCGCAGGTCACTCCAGGCGTTCGAGATCAGGCCTGTTTTGGTTCTGCCGCGCAAGGAGCGCAGGAAATCCAGGATCTGGCGGTCGACGATATCGCCTGCAAAGAACTCATCGCGGATGGCGTTCAGCTCCTCGTGTGGACGTTTCAACCGCTGCATCACGGCTTCCCAGTGCTGCTGGGATGTGATCGCTCCGATCGACGCCTGTGCCCCAGTTTCGCTGTCGAAGACGATGCGGTAGAGATCGTCATACTCCATGCCCAGCCGCTCGGCGAGCCTCTCACGCGGCGACTGATATTCGGTGCGGACGATGACACCGCCCAGGTCAAAAAAAACTGCCCGAATGCTCATTTGCTTTTCTTCGAGGTTCCCTTGGTGGCAGTCTTTCTGGCGATGCTCTTCTTTGTCTCTGCAGAAGGCGTGGTCTGCCGCGCCGCAGTCTCCCGTTTGGATTCAGCCGGCGTTGCGGTAGGTTTGGCTTTCGTCGCGCCTTTTTTAGCGGGGGTCTCTGCGACCGGTTCAGGTGCGGCTGCGGCCTCAGCCACGGGAGTCGATTCCGGCTTCGGAAGAGGCGCTTCCTGCTGCGGGTGCTGCTTCATCTCCTTTTCGAACTGCTTCAGCTCATCCCGCCAGTTGGGCATGGCCATTTCCAGCCGCTGACGGGGAATCGGTGTGGCGCGCCTGCAGCGCGGACAGTGTGCATCGTAGTGGGTCAGTTTCTTCGAATCGACTTCCTGCAAGGCATCCAGCATGGCAACGCGGCTGAGAGTGTAGGGTGTCTGACAAAAAGAACAACGGATGTTCATGAGTACTCCTCTTGAAAACAGAATGGACTGAACCATGCGAAGGCCTGTCCTGAGAAACTCCGCCTTCGCATGGTTACTTTCTCTATTCAGAAAGGGATTGTACACTGATTTCAGTACCCGCACGCAGCTCCTTTTCGTACAGGTCGAACGTCTGATGGACATGCATACCCGCGTTCTCGTAGAGGCGCAGCGCGCCGGTCAGGTTTTCGGCATCCACACCCAGGCCGACCTTGCGCTTGCCGCGCCGATAAAATTCGTTGAACGCATGATGCAGGAACGCAAGCCCAAGGCCGCGCTTCCGCCACGGGCGACGCACACCCAGCGTACCCACCCAGCCCATGTCCGCATCTTCAAAGGATTGGGGCCGGCAGAGGTTAATGCCGGCGATTTCCCCGGAGGGGCCATCCATGGCGAGAAACATCAAGGAAGGATCGGATGTTTCATCTTCCCAGAAATGCTTGAAGTGTTTTAAGCCGTCTTCAAAAGGCTGATCGACAAAACCGAAATGGTCACGGAAGGAATCGGTCTGGGCCTGGTAGACAGCCTCTGCATCCGTCTGCGGGTCATAGGTGCGCAGGGTAATGCCATCCGGGAACACTGCTTCGGGTACGGGCGCGTCCATTTCAATCAGCATGTGATAGTAACTGCGGATGGGGTGATAACCTAGATCCTCAAACAGTTTCTTTGGTCTATCTGCCTCGCGGTATGTACCCAGGCGCGGCGCAAAGCGGAGCTCCGCGGGCACATTTGGAAGTGCCTGCAGGGCGCGCTGCTCTGCCCATTGTGTGAGCCAGGTACCAATTCCCCGGTCTTCGTACTCGGGATCGACACGCCCCCAGATCGAGGGATGGACGGGCGGCTTGGCAGTGGTCCAGGCCTCAACGTAGCCGGCCAATTGTCCATTGGGTGCAAAGACAACGCGAATATCCTCTGCCATATCGAAGCCCGGGGACTGCAGGTCATTGCGGAACACTTCGAGGTCGGTCAGCTCATCACGCCCGATCACCGAGCGGGACCAGCGGTTGAACATCATCATTGCCGGTTCGAGATCGTTTATTTCTGCCCCGCGGGCGGTGAAACCTTCGGGCAATTCCACGATATTTTCCTTTTGTAACTGTATGTTCATTTTCTTGTTCCTTATGCTTCCTCGATATCACGGCCGGCGCGCAATTCCTTTTCATAGGTGACATATTCACTGGCAGCAAACATGCCTGCTTTTTGGTAAAGACGGGTTGCACCGGTTGGATTCTGCGCATCCACACCCAGGCCAATGGTCCTGGTGCCACGCCGGTAGAATTCAGCGAACGAATGCTGGAGCAGGGCTTCGCCCAGGCCGCGCTTCCGCCAGGGACGCCGTACGCCCAGCGTTCGGATCCAGCCGATGCCCATGCGGTAGCGGTTCAGGGAGACGCCGGCCACCTCCGCCCCATCCCAGGCGATTTTCCACAGGGATGGGTCGAACTGCGGGTCATCAAATCGGCTGCGCCTCCACTCCTCGAAGGTTACATCGTGACTGCCCCAGTGATCGCGGAACGACTCGTTCTGCGCCTGCCATACAGCGATATCATGCTGGCCCTTGATAAAGGGACGCAGCTCGATTCCTTCGGGCAGATCCGGCTCTGCAGGTGGACCGTCCAGCGTGATCTCCATGCGCCAGTGGTAGCGCAGCGGCTGATAGCCTTCGTTCCGATGCAGGTCATGGCTGTCCGGGTCACGGTTGTCAATCGTACTGCGGAGCGAGACACGCACATCCGGTTCGGCGAGGCTCAATTCTTCGAGGGCGCGCTTTTCCACCGCGCGTAAAAGTGACGTGCCGATGCCGCGTCCCTTGAAATCCGGGTGGACGTAACCATCCATTCCCAGAACAGCATGTTTGTGAGTATTGCTGAACTCCTCGAACCCGACAACACGACCCTCCTCTGATTCAACCAGAAAGGCATCCCGCTCCATAGTGAAGCCGGGCGTTTCCCATTCGTGTTTCAATTCCTCGGGCGTGACGGCAACCGTGGTGTCACCGTCTGCGGCACAGGTGTCATAGATCAGCTGCGCAACAGCCTCGAGGTCGCTCCATTCAGCGGCGCGCAGCTTCAGGCCAGTATCAAGAATTGTTTCATCTATCGATAATTTTATGTTCATGATATTTATCCGATCATCCAATGCCGCCCGCGATCGAGGGTGCTTCGCGGGGAACAGCATTGAGAGCATATTCATTCTGCTGCATCCATTCTTCGCGCAGGATGCCCATGTAAAGGATATCCCAGCGCCTGCCTTCCTTGTTGATCACTTTACGCAGCCGACCTTCATGGCAAAAGCCTGCCTTTTCATAGGAACGGATGGCGCGTGGGTTGTATTCAAAGACAGTCAGCGTAACGCGCCGCAGATTGATCTCGGTAAAGGCAAATCGCAGCAGGATGTTCATGATATCTGTGCCGTAGCCTTTGCCCCAGTACTCGGGCTCGCCGATGCCCAAACCCACGAAGGCATCGCGCCCGCTCCAGTCGACCACATCGAGTCCCAGGTCTCCGATCAGCTTATCGTCAGCCAGCGTGCGGATGCTGAAGTAATAATTGGCGGACGTTATCTCAACCAATTCCTCGTCGATCATTTTGGCTATCGCCTTTGAAGACCTCATCGGTCCTGTTGATGAACTCAGCAGACGATAGTACTCCGAGTTTCGATTCCAACGCGGGAGCGCCCGACTCAATTCCTCGGGATCCAACGCCGATAAACGGACAAGTTTTCCAGAATAAATTTCGTTCATATAAAATCCTTTCGGTGGTCGAGCAGGCGGCGGGTCTCGATACATCACTGCGTGATTACTCGACCATCGCCGCCGGATCGAGAGCCAGCCATTCTTCGCGCAGGATGCCCATCCACAAGGTATCGGTGCGCTTGCCTTCCCGCATGATATCCTTGCGGGTGCGGCCCTCCAGGCGGAAGACGGCCTTTTCATACGAACGCAGGGCGCGCGGGTTGTATTCATGCAATCCCAGGGAGACCCGATGGACACACAGCTCTGAGAATGCATAGCGCAGGCAGACCTTCATCATGTCTGTGCCATAGCCTTTTCCCCAGACATCGCGCTCGCCGATCCCGATCCCCACCCAGGCAACGCTGTGGATCAGGTCCACCCACAGCCCGAAGACACCGATCAGCCTGTCGTCGTCCAGGGTGCGGACAGAAAAGGAATAGCGTTCCGGCTGGAATCCCTTGTCGATGCGGTTTTCGACGATCCATTCCCTGATCCTCTTCTCGGAAGTCAGGCGGATGGGATCGCTATCTGCCAGGCGGACGAACTCCGAATCGCGCTGCCAGCGGACCTCGGCTTTTGCAGCTGCGTCTGGTTCCTCAAATGTGAGTCGTACCAGCTCGCCGCGAAATAGATCTTTCATCGCTTCCTCCTATGCCTGAGCCTGCCGCCCGTCCCCATCCGGGGAATTCCGCCATTCTTCGTTTAGTAAGCCGAAGACGAGCAGGTCCCAGCGGCGGCCGTCGCGTTCCACGGACTGGCGCCTGCGCACCTCTTCACTGAAGCCAAATTTCTTCAGCAGGTTGATCGCCGCAGTGTTGTACTCCGGTACGATCGCGCTGAGGCGAAAGAGATTCAACTCGGCAAACGCAAACCGCAACAGCATCCGCAACGCCTGCGCGCCATAGCCTTTGCCGCGCTCCTCGGCAGCCCCGATGCCCAGGCGGATGAATCCATGCCCATTCGACCACTCGATCCATTGGATGACAGCCTTGCCGATCAAGCGATCATCTTCCTTGGCGCGGATGGCAAAGTAATATTGGTTCTTGTCCTCATCCATTTGCTTTTCGAGCTTTTCATATTGCTTCCTGACCATCGCAGCAGACAGCGGGCGCGCCGGAGCGATATCCATCATGCGCATAAAATCGGAGTCATGAGTCCACCTGGCTTCGATTTCCGCATCCTTCTCGTGATCGATGGGACCAAAGCGGATATCCTGGCCTTCGAATAACTGGGTCTGTATACCGAACATTTTTGCCTCCGTTCAGATAAGTAAAACAAAAGCGACCACGGGTCTTTTGCCCATGGCCGCCGGGAAAATAAAACGACCACGGGCGGGTGCACCGTGGTCGTCAATTACATTTCGTGTAAATTAACGAGGTACAGGCGCACTCCGAGAATCAAAAATACCGCTGGGAGTTGTGGATTTGGTATAGATCGTCTTGAACATCGGATGCGCCTCCTTCCTAAAAAATTTGTAACTTCGCCGAGTGTAACATGATGGCTTGAAACCCGTCAAGTAAATGAGTTGAGAAAGGAAGTGTTGTATGGTTACCTGGAAATCAGATGTTGAGACTGTTCATATCGTCTTGATCATTTCAGACCAGCCTGAGACCGCTGCATCATGGAATAGCCTCTTCACTCAGCGTAACTGCATTGTCCTTATCGAATCCCAAATCTCGGATGCAGTCCAGAGCGCACGATTGATCGATCCATCGCTCGTAGTCATAGACGTTCAAATATCAAAGGCGGAACGCGCCACCCTGCTCAAGGAATTACGTGCAACCTGCCGCGGCCGCATCCTCACGCTCATTTCTGCTGATACGGTCGATGAGATCCTGGAAGCCAATCGCTCCGGGGCAGATGAATGCCTCGTCAAACCGGTAAACCCGGCTGTGCTGGTCGTCAAGGCCATGGCATGGCTTGGACATGGTCATCGAAACGAATGGTTTTCCAATTCAATCAGTGTGACCTTATAGCAGCCTTTCTTTTCTCCTCCTTTTGTCTCCATCGCTGCCAGGCTCCCGTTTCATAACGGGAGTTCTGGTTTAATAAACTCGCGTATACTTTACTTACTCACCTTACGCAGAACGTCCCGAGGGTTTCCCGTAATCTGATCTTGTTTTCCACCCAAACCTTCGGGACGGTGGGTAACATCATCTCCTTATATTGACGGTCGTATTTTGTTTACGAATTCCCCTATATCGGTAAGACCATGATCATGGGGTTCCTATCCCAATCAAGCCCGCCTGCAAATTGTTAAGCGTCTGTTCCACGAGCCGCTGCTTGCCCGGGGTGAGAATGCTGGGGTCCACGTCTGCAAGCCCGAGGGGGGATTGAACCGTAACGCCGCCCTGTCCACTGATCAGCTGCGGCCAGGCATTCTCGATCGCCTTGATCACGTCCGGCTGAATCGTCATCACCCAGCCCGCGGGCCGCTGTTCGGGACTGGTCGTCCCGATCATATAGGTGCCTGTGGTTCCAATGTAGTTGGCAAGTTCTTCCGTATAAATATCGGGATACAGATAAATCGTACCCACATCGTACTGACTCATCAGGATATCGGCATAAGCATCGTAATTGTTTTTATCCTCTTCGGCAGAGATTTCGAGGTATTGTGGGTACGTCCAGTTGCTGAAAAAGAGCTGTCGGCAGGCGCCGCAATAAAATAACCTGCCATTGGCATAGGCATTCAGAGCGCGTATGGCGTCGCCATTGTCCTTGGGAATGAGCATGCCTATACGATAATCATCCGTGATCAACGCTGCGGTATAGCCTGCAAGAAAAGCGGCAATCTCGGTCTGGGAATTGTTGGCCAGGGTACTGACATTTCCCCCAGCAGTGATATTCGGAATGTTGATCGTAAAGAACTGGACCTGGGGAGCGGCAGCCGCGAGCTCTGAGATACCCGGGTCGGTTGAAACTGCGATCACGACCTTCAAGCCCGGCTCGAGATCCGCGGCCGTCAGGGAATTTCTGACCTGGAACCGATAGCCTGACTGCTGGGTGAGATCATAGACGGTCTTCTGATAGAGATTCGACGTCTCAGGGTCGAGATCTGGCGGCACGACCAGCACTGCCAGAGGGACGGTTGGTGTTTGTGTCAGAGCAGGCGGGGGAGTTAATGTTTCTGTAGAGATGGGGGCAGATGTGACGGGAGGCTCAGCACTGCCTCCACAGGCACTCAGGATCAAAATAATAACAACGAAAAGGACGATGAATCGGAAACGCACGGTCTTTCTCCATTATGGGATTGGACGAATTATACACGTTCCATATCCCGCAAAAAACCCACGCGGTTGCGTGGGTTTCATCTAAAAAGGAGGGAATCCTTACTGGGTCTTGATGCTGATCTTCTTCGGGCGGGCAGATTCTGCCTTGGGCAGAGTCAGCGTGAGCACGCCGTCTGCAATCTTTGCTTCGACATGCTCCGCATCAATCACGGAAGGCAGGCGCAGTGTGCGGGTGAACGGACCGTTTGGCAATTCGTGCACGAGGTAATCGTTCTCGTCCGCCTGATATTCGCCCTGAATGCGCAGGACATCCTCCAGGACCTGGATGTTCAGATCTTCGGCCCGGAGGCCCGGCACAAGAGCAGAGAGAACGAACGCTTCGTCCTCTTCACGGATGTTGATGCCGAGGCTGTGCTCACGGTTCTGCATGGCGCGGCGGGCCAGTTGACGATACGGGTAAGGGTGAAGATAGAAAGTCATGGTTGTAAATCTCCTTGATTGGATAATTGAATTGCCCAAAGTTTATTCGGTGAATACAAGAAAAAAGATAATACAGTATAGAATTTATATAAGAAAAATCCCCGCAGAACTTTGTCTGCGGGGAGGATATTTAATTTTATATTCTATGACAGGTGATCGCCAAACGTACCATAGAGCCAGTCCAGGTCATCGGCTCGATCCACGCGGTAGACGCCACCGGTTCCTGCGCAGTTGCCATTGAGACCGAAGGAGGTCACACCGGCGATGACATTAGAATCACCAATGAAGTTCGGACCGCCCGAGTCACCGAAACAGGTTCCGCCAGTGTGCGCATTGTTGGACAATAAGAGTGAGAAATCGCCCACAATACCGCCATTGATCTGGTTCAGTTTGGGAGTTGCCACCATGCGGATTCTCTGATTATTTTCCTTCCAGGAGGCCGCATCCGGGAAGCTTTCCTGGAGGCCATAACCAACCGCAGTGAAGGTAACCTTATTCTGCCCGCGTCTTGTTGCATAGGCATCCAGCTGGTTCAGTTCTGGAAGAGCGCCATATTCATCCATCACCATGGGTTCATCGAGCACGACCACGCCCAGATCATAGAGATAAAATGCATTCGGAT
>DATFET010000479.1:0-4917 GCA_035250835.1 Anaerolineales bacterium | reverse complement strand
TGTTTCTTCCATGTGCGGATGTATGGGAACCTGTCATGCCACTTTGTTCAAAGCCTGCATCTCTTCCTGTGTCAATTCGATATCTGCTGCCTCCAAATTTTCGCGGATGTGCTGCGGGTTGAAGGACATGGGTATCGTGATGACCCGCGCCTGCATGACCAGCCATGCCAGGGCGATCTGGAACAGCGTTGCGGAATGGGCGTTTGCGATTTCGTTCAATGTGTTATTGACGCGTATGCTGCGGAATTTTACCGGTGAATAGGCGGTTACGAGAATGTCGTTTTGCTGGCAGTATTTCAGGATGCCGTTCTCCACATAGGCGCGGTCAGGCAGGCGATAGGGGACCTGGTTGGTGAGGATGGGTGTTTCGGAAACTTGCTGTGATTCTCGTAACAGTTTCAATTTGAAATTGCTGACCCCCAGATGCTTCACCTTTCCTTCGCGCACAAGTTTATTCAGAGCGCGGAATGTCTCTTCATAGTTTGTGCCTGTGCCCGGCCAGTGGATCAGGTACAGGTCAACGTAATCCATTCTCAGGCGTCGCAGGCTGTTCTCACAGGAATTGAGCACGTCATTGTAGTGGAGATTTTCAGGCGACACTTTCGTTGTAATGAACAAGTCCTCACGCTTCGCGTTCGTCTCGCGGACTGCCTGACCAATGAGCTCTTCGGAATGCCCGGAAGCATAGGCCTCTGCTGTGTCGAAGTGAGTGTATCCGACTTCCAGCGCTGAGCGCAGGGCAGTCAATGATGCAGCATCCAGGCTTAGGTCCGGATAGGAACCGCCGCCGATGCTCCAGGCGCCGAATCCGATTTTGGGGATAGTCAGGCTGCGGATGGTTTCATATTTCATAGATCATATCTCCCGGTGTATGGACGTTTGAATGATTCCAGGGCTTTGACCTGGTCTTCGGGCGTGCACATGAACTGGAAGGAGTGCCCGGGGATGAGGATGAGTCCAAACGTCCTGCCGAGATCGAGAGATCGCATGTCGCCTCTCGCCCAGCCGACGTTGGCTGCGCCTTCACTTTTTCTGCGCGCCACTGTCAGCATTTCCTCATCGATGTCCACGCCGACGATGTTCACACCCTCCCGCGCCAATTGGAGGGTCACGCGTCCCGTCCCGCAGGCGACTCCCAGGACAGATTGGCCGCGTTCCCTGATTTCACCGGCGAAACCGCGATAGAAATCCATTTCCCCATCCCAGTCTGGGACGGAGACATCGTAAAACTCGGCTGCAAGTTGTTCCGGAGAAAATGACATTGTCAGGTTTCCCATTCAACACCGATGTCGATGGATTGTGATGTGGACCTGGACAATAACTTTTCGACTTCTTCAATTTCTTCCTGATCCCCGATCATGCCGATACGGTCGCCAGGCTCGAACACCGTTATGGATTTTGGATTGGCGAGCAGATGACCCTCTCGCAGGATCGCCACCACGGACGCGCCTGTCTGGGCGCGCAAGTTTGCATTTCCCAGTGTCTGACCGATGAACTGATTCCCCTCTTCGATGCGGAACCAATGGATCTCGATGTTGTTCGCGGCGCCAATGAGGTCGTGCAGGAGGCGGTGTTCCTCCTCGGTATTGATCTGCAGGTCATAGTGATCGTGGCGGACTGCATCTGTGTAGCGGAAGATTTCCTGCAGAGGGAAGCCAAGCTGCAGGAGGGTATGCCGAACGATTTCCAACCCACCTTCCAGTTCCGGATGGATCACGTCCTGAGCGCCGAGCTGTGCCAGGCGTTTTGTCCCTTCCTCGCTGGCGGCGCGGGCGATGATGGGCAGGTCGGGCGCCAGGTCACGCGCCGCGGTCACGACCAGCGCGCTGGCATCTTCATCGGGACCTGCAACCACAAGTGCGCGGGCGCGTCCCAGACCGGTATGTGTAAGCACTTCCGAATTTGCGGCGTCTCCGTACAGACTGGGAATCCCCAGCCGATCCAATTCTTCCACGCGGTGTGAATCAGCTTCCACGACCAGATGCGGGATCCCCAGCTCACCGAGCAGGCTGACAGTGTGGCGTCCAACCCGTCCATAGCCAACGATCACAACATGGTTCTTGATCGATTCTTCGATAAGCGGAGGGGGAGGGCGATGGCGGTCCAGTAATTTCCAGACCGCCTGAACTCTATGCAGCCATCCTTCCAATGCATCGATCAGCCGGAACAGCGGGGTATTGAGGATAATGGACAGCAGTGCTCCCACCAGGATCAGAGAATATTGAGACTGGTCGAGCAGACCCAGGTCCACGCCTTCCTGCCCCAGGATGAAGGAAAACTCGCCGATCTGGCTCAAGCCTGCCGCCAGGAGCAGGGTTGTGCGAGCAGGCCATGGAAAGACAAAGCCAAACAAGATCGTCATGAGCGTCTTGCCGATCACGATCAGTCCGGTCAGGGCAAGTATGGCAGCCAGGTTATCGAGTATATAACCCGGGTTGACCAGCATCCCAATGGAGACGAAGAACAGAACCGCGAACGCCTCGCGAAACGGCAGGATGTCCGCGCCGACCTGATGACTCAAAGGCGATTCACTGACGACGATCCCCGCCACGAATGCGCCCAATGCCAGCGAAACCCCGAACAATTCTGCTGCACCCAGGGCAATACCGATGGCCACGGCGAGGATTGCCAGGATGAACAATTCACGCGAGCGGGTGTGAGCAATGCGCAGCAGCAGCCAGGGGATCAACTTTGTCCCGGCGAACAAGGCGATGATCACAAAGCCAGCCGCCTTGAGCAGGATCAGCCCGAGCTCAGCCCAGTTGAATCCACCTGATGTGCTGGCGAGGGTAGGCATCAGGACAAGGATCAGCACTGTCGCCAGGTCCTCCACCACCACCCAGCCGACAGCTGCCTGGCCCTGTTGGGTGTTCAATAATCCCTTGTCCATCAGGACGCGCAGCAGCACAACCGTACTCGCAATCGATATGGATAACCCGAGCACAATCCCCGATGTGACCGGCCAGCCCCATAGCTGGCTCAACCCAAAACCCAGCAGTGTGGTGATGACCATGCGGCCCAGCGCCCCGGGAATGGCAATCGAGCGTACCTTCCAAAAATCGTGAAGCGAGAAGTGCAGTCCGACTCCGAACATCAGGAAGATCACCCCCAGTTCGGCAAGCTGACTGATCGTTTCCGTATCTCCAACAAACCCGGGTGTGAACGGACCGATGATGATCCCTGCCAGCAGATATCCCACAATTGTTGGCATGCCAATACGACGCGCGAGGATTCCACCAATAAAAGCTGCTACAAGCGCCACGGCAATATTAATAAGCAGTGTTACTTCGTGCATCGACCCTCTCGAAATGCAGGCTGTCTCTCGGTTACCAGTACTCCCATTTTACACAAGAAAACCCGCTCAACCGAGACGGGCTTCCTTGAGGGCTTCCGCGTAGTTCCGATTGCATTCGAAATCTTTTACTCCGCCAGCGAACGGATATAGTCCAGGTCCAGTTCGCCTCTTGCGCCCCAGCCTTTCTTGCCTTCGGGAATCTCTGGACGAAATTTTTCATACAGGCCATACGCCTTGCTTTCCAATTGTTTGGGCGGGTATGACTTCGCTAGTGTTTCCATCGCACTCCGCGCCACGTCGTAATCATCTTTGAATTTCTGCCTGAGGTATGTCTCTACGCTATCAGGATGAATGGGCTCACCATCGACCGCGGCGCGCAACCCCTGCGGTGTTTTGACTGCGGGAACACCCCGTCCAAGTATCTCGATGAATTCAGTTTTCACAGGTTTTTCTTTTTTTCGTATTTCTTTCTCCTCCCTGCTTTTCTCTTCGTAGATCCCCAATTTCCTGCCCTTGGATTGAGCATTCAGTCCAGCGACAGCTTTGCCAAGAGTTAATGAAGTTTCTTTATCGTAGCCAAGCCGCTCCGCCACGACCGCTGCCCAGAGCGTCAGGACCGGGGCGCGGTTGATCTTGATTTTCCTGGTAGCCATTTGTTTTACTCCTTACCGATAAACAGGCAGCTAAATTATATTCCACATCGTTCTTTTCTTTGAAAAAAGCCCGCCTTCTGTTGGAAACGGGCTTACTGATTTTCGCTTGCTGAACACTTCTTTATACCGGCATCTTCTGCGCTGCCTCAAAGCCTCGTCTCAGCGCCTCATAATTCTTCGGCAGGAGATGTTTGTGCCTCGCAGGCAGGTGACCTTCCAGGGCCTTTTCGACATCCTTCAACGTGATGTCAGTCAGCACTGTCAGCAGCGCGCCGACCGCGACCATGTTCAGCAGTTTCTTGTCTCCGAGCTGCTCGGCGATCTCGTTGCACGGCACAAAGATCACGCTGATATCCTCCCGCTGCGCGCCGCGGTCTACCATGGATTGGTTCACGATTAAAGTCCCGCCTGCTGCCAGGCTTTCTTCACACTTGTCAAAAGAGGGCAGGTTCAAGGCAACTGCCAGGGGCGGATTCTTGACTAAAGGCGAGCCGATCTCTTCGTCGGCGATGACAACTGTACAATGGGCTGTGCCGCCGCGCATCTCGGGACCATAGGAGGGAATCCAGGTCACTTCTATGCCCGCGTCCATGGCGGCATAGGCAACCACCTGTCCACCGAACAGAACGCCTTGCCCCCCAAACCCAGCGATCATGATTTCTTTTTGCATAGCTCACTCCGTGAGCAGAGAACAGATGATCAGAAATGAGAATCTGGTCCTCAACTATTCTCTACTCTCTATTCTCTTAGACCTTGATCTGCGCCACACCTGCCGCGACCTTGTAATCGCCCAGTGGATAGGCTGGGACCATATGCTGTTCCACAAACTTCAGTGACTCGACCGGTGTCATGCTCCAGTTGGTCGGGCAGGTCGAAAGCAGCTCCACCATCGAGAAGCCAAGTCCACGCACCTGGGTTTCGAAGGCCAGGCGGATCGCCTTCTTTGATAGACGAATGTTCCTCGGGTCA
>DATFET010000476.1:0-2716 GCA_035250835.1 Anaerolineales bacterium | reverse complement strand
CAGCGCCATTACGGTTATATTCTTCCAGTTCCGGGTCTCGCGCACCATCAAATATCGCCCGCAGTTTTTGATGATGGCACTCGGCACGGTCTTCTACATGATCGGCTTCACACTATTCGGAGTTGTTACCGCCTATGCTCTCTTCGCGCTCAACATCGTGATCATCACCATTGGCGAAATGATCGTCATGCCCACCAGCCAGGCCCTGGCCACGAACTTTGCGCCGGAAGATATGCGCGGCCGTTATATGGCGATGTTCGGCTTGTCATGGGCAATCCCGTCGACGATCGGTCCCGCCGCGGCTGGCTACATCCTGGATAATTACAACCCGAACTGGCTCTGGTATATGTGCGGGGTTGTATGCGGGCTCTCCGTGCTCGCTTATTATGTGTTACATCTGCGCCTCGGAGCGAAGCCTCAGTTTGCTCCTGCACCAAAAGAGAACGCGCCTATCGGAGCCACAACCGATTAACGCACAGTCCCGCCTTTTCAGGCGGGACTTTTTATTTCAACAATGTTTCCCCTCTCTTCGTGGGAGAGGGCTAGGGCTGAGGGTGAGATTTAGTGATGATGACCCGCCGCATGGACATGCCCATGTTCCAGCTCTTCGGCAGTGGGCTCACGCAGCCCAACAACCTTAACATTGAAATGCAGCTCATCGCCTGCCAGCGGATGGTTGAAGTTCAAAGTCACCTTATCTCCTTCGATCGCATCCACCCGTGCATAGCGAGATTGACCCGAATCATCCTTTACGGTCAGCTCCAGTCCCTCCTCCAGCGGCATATCCTTCGGGAATTCGCCGCGTGGAACATCCATAAAAGCCTCTTCATCGAACTCGCCGTATGCTTCTGCCGGTGGTATCGTGACATCCCTGCTCTCGCCCACTTTCATGCCCAGTATTTCGCGCTCCAGACCCGAGATGATATTGCCGTGACCTGTCAGAAATTGCAATGGATCCTGTCCTTCGGAGGAGTCGAACTTCTCACCGTCCACATGCAATGTATATTCCATCGAAACAACCACATCGTTTTGAACCGAGTCTTTACTCATCTTCGTTCCTTTCGAACAACCAATTTAATCTGTATAACGGGAAAGTCTGTCCATTGTAATCGGATTTCATGCTCAACTCGCCCTGCATTTACGAAGTGTTAATATGACATCCTTTCCTTTATAATGGCTATATGCACTACGACCTCTGCCTGCCCTGGTACTGGGAATTCGACATCGACTTCGTACAAATGGTCGAAGGTGCCTGCAATGAAGTGGGGTTGACTCTATGGCAGATCACCCCGGACAACCTGCTCGAATCGATCAACTCGCTCTACCGAGGCGAGAACTCTTTCCAGGCGATCCTGGACCGCTCCCAGTACGATCCGCGCTTCGAACCGATCCATCGCTGGTCACGTGAATTTCATGCACTGCGCATCAATCCCACTGAAGTCTCTGCCTGGTCGGAAGACAAGGCCACCATGCATCTTGAACTGATCACAGCTGGGATCCATACGCCGTATACAATCCTGCTTCCCCCATTCATAGAACAACCTGTCCTTCCCGAGCTTGACCTCTCTCCTCTCGGCAATCGATTCGTGATCAAGCCGTCGAACGAAGGCGGCAGCTCAGGTGTGATTCTGGGCGCGTTCTCCATGGAGCAGATCCTGCGCGCCCGCATGGATTTTCCCGAACAGAAGTATTTGATCCAGGAGACCGTCACGCCTCGCACCATTCATGGACAGCCTGCCTGGTTCCGAGTCTTTTACGCAGTCGGCAATACCTATCCCTGCTGGTGGCATCCGCTTACGCATGTCTTTTCGCCGGTCACACCGCAGGATGAAAACCGATATGAGCTGGCTGCCCTGCGCGACATTACCCTGCGCATCGCATCCATTTGCAAACTGGACTGGTTCTCCACTGAGATCGCCCTGACACTCGAGCAATTCGTCGCCGTGGATTATGTCAACGACGGCATAGACACCCGCGTCCAGTCGAAGGCAGTGGATGGCGTGCCGGACGAAGTGATACAGGGGATCGCACGCCAGCTGGTTAAGAAAGTAAGCCTTGCGAAGGTTTCACACAACTCACCTTGACCAAAGCCGAAAAACCTTCGCAAGGCTCCTGATATGAGGAGAACTATGACCAAGCCACGCGCCCGCGATCTGGGGATTCCCTTTGAAGGCACGCCCGGGGACTGCAACGCCATCACGGACGTTCAAGGCGTGACCGTTGGGTACGCGACCATTATCGAAGGCGACTCGGCGCGGACGGGGGTGACCATCATCCACCCGCGCGGCAGCCAGGATCACGACCCGGTCTTCGCCGCCTGGTTTCCGTTCAACGGCAACGGGGAAATGACCGGCTCGGCCTGGGTGGAGGAAGGTGGATTTCTCGAGGGTCCGATTGGGATCACGAACACGCACAGCGTTGGCACCGTCCGCGATACGATCATCCAATGGCAGGTACAACACAGCCGCATCTTCCAGGGCTGGTCCTGCCCCCTTGTCACAGAAACAGCCGACGGCTGGCTCAACGATATCAACGCCTTCTTCATCAAGCCTGAGCATGTGCTGGAGGCGTTGTTCTCTGCGAAGTCGGGTCCCATCCAAGAGGGTAATGTCGGCGGCGGGACGGGCATGCTGTGTTATGAATTCAAGGGCGGCACAGGCACATCCTCGCGTAAGCTCCCTGAAAAATTTGTCGGCTGGACTATGGGCGCGCTGGT
>DATFET010000457.1:0-9090 GCA_035250835.1 Anaerolineales bacterium | reverse complement strand
GAGGAACCTGTCCTGTTCTACAACGACATGGAACGTGACGAAGCTGCGAAGAGCGGCTTGAAGACCGTTTCGTTCAGCAGGTTCCCGATCGCTGAATTCGAGGAACAGGCAAGCGGGGACCGATTGCTGGCGAGTGCGTTCCGTCTCAGGAAAATCTTCGAGGAGTACGGGCTTTCAGAGGGCCGGGCTGCCATCTTTGGCAAGGTGGAATTTTCCCTGTTGTATGGGATCACGATGAAGCTTGCACCGCTGATGCCGAACGTTGAATTCATCGGTGAAGGCATGGGCGATTCCACGCTGCTGCGCGCCATGGAAACCAAGGACGACGGCGAGGTGGAGCACATCCGCCGCATGGGCGCGGTAACAACGACCGTTGTAAAAATGGTACGCGATTATCTGACGTCCTGTGAGGTGCGCGAGGATGAAGTGCTGCTGAAGCAGGATGGAAGTCCGCTCACGATCGGAGATGTGAAGGGGAAGATCTCGCTCTGGCTCGCCGAGCGCGGCGCAGTCGACGTGGAAGGGGTCATCTTTGCGATCGGACGCGATGCCGGTGTGCCGCATTCAGTCGGCGAACCAACCGATTTGATGACCCTGGGCAAGACCATCGTCTTCGATATCTTCCCTGCTCAGCAGGGCGGTGGGTATTTCTACGACTTCACTCGCACCTGGAGCCTGGGATACGCAACCCCTGAAGCACAGGCTCTCTATGATCAGGTGCAGGAAATTTACGACAAGGTCGTCGAGAACCTGGATTTGAACGCCTCCTTCATGGATTATCAGCGCATGACCTGTGAATATTTTGAGTCGAAGGGACATGCCTCCCAGCTCAACACCGAATCACCGCTCGATGGCTACGTCCATTCTCTGGGTCACGGCGTTGGGTTGAACATCCACGAGCGACCGTGGTCCGGTCTGTCGATGGGGAAGGATAACCTGCTCAAACCGGGGGTTGTCATCACCATCGAGCCCGGCCTGTATTACCCTGAAAAGGGCATGGGCGTGCGCATTGAAGATACTTACTGGGTGCGCCCGGATGGAAAGATCGAGATGCTGGCCGAGTTCCCGTATGACTTCGTCCTGCCGATGAAGAAATGGAAGAGGAATGACATCAAGCAAATATGACTGATCTGAAACCCGCCCGCATCCTCGGTATCGAAACATCCTGCGATGAGACCGCCTGCGCCATCCTCGAGAATGGGCGCGCCCTGCTTGCTTCCACGGTCGCCTCACAGATGGATGTTCATGCCCGTTATGGCGGTGTGTACCCTGAGGTGGCTTCGCGCCAGCATGTATTGAGCATTATCCCGGTGATCGAGCAGACGCTGACGAAAGCGAATCTCACGCTCAAGGATGTCGACGCGATCGCTGTGACGCGCGGTCCCGGCCTGGCAGGGTCGCTGGTGGTCGGAATGAACATGGCAAAAGGGCTGGCGCTGGGGACCGGTCTACCCATACTCGGGGTCAACCATCTGGAAGGACACATCTATTCAGCATGGATTTACAACCCGGGTGAAGACGTTCCTCCTACACCTCGCTTCCCGCTCATGGCGCTGCTCGTCTCCGGTGGACATACCGAGCTGAACCTGATGACCGCTCACCTGACCTATAAGCGCCTCGGCTCCACCCTGGACGACGCGGCCGGCGAGGCTTTCGACAAGGTTGCACGCCTGCTTGGGCTTTCATACCCCGGCGGACCCTCCATCCAGCGCGCGGCAGAGACAGGCGACCCGAACCGCTTCAAATTCCCGCGTGCCAAAACCGACAACCTCTATGATTTTTCCTTCAGCGGATTGAAGACTGCCGTGCTGTATCAAGTCAATGAAATGAAGAAAAACCGGATGGAGATTCCGGTTGAAGATATAGCCGCCTCCTTCCAGGCAGCCGTTGTGGATGTGCTTTTCAATAAGACCATGCAGGCTGCCCGTGATTTCAACGCACGGGAAATCCTGGTCGCAGGAGGAGTGTCTGCGAACCGCGCCCTTCGGGAAACATTCCAAGCCCAGGATGAAATCAAAGTTCACATTCCCGCATTTTCGCTGTGCACGGATAACGCTGCGATGATCGCCGCGGCCGGATATTACAGATATGCGTTAGGTCATCTCTCAGACCTGGGGATGGATGTCCAGCCGACATGGCCGTTGTCTTAGTGTCATTGCGACCTTCGGCTTCGCCTCGCAATGACAGAGAGTGGGACTTAAAAACCCAAACCGCCTTTGGCTTGCCCGAGCCGTAGGCGGTTTGTAAAGGAGAATGCAATGCTAATTATATTCGGGCACTTTAAGATAAGCTGAATTCTTCTTTAATGTTCAATAAGAATATTTGGGGACAATTTTTAGATTGCACTAAGCAAACGTTCTTTTGAAATCGGACCTGCACGTAGGATCGCAATTTCAGTTCCTGTGCAGTCCACCAGTGTGGATGGGATTCCACCGGGTGTTTTGCCGCCGTCAATGATCAAGGCAATCCGCCCATTGAGCTGTGCCAGGACTTCCTGCGCGGTGCTCGGGCTGGGCTGGCTCGAGCGGTTGGCAGACGTCACTGCCATGGGACCCGCCAGCCGCAGCAGGGCGCGCGCTACATCATGGTCGGGCACACGAACGCCGACAGTGGCTGTGGCAAAGATGACCTCAGGGAGAGTCGGCTTTTTGGGGACGAGGACGGTGAGCGGTCCGGGCCAGAAGCGGGCGATCAATCTCGAGGCGAGGAATGGAATCTCCTCCGCAACTTTCGTCAGATCCTCGGGGTCGGCGATCAGGACGGGGATCGCCTTTTCCAGCGGGCGCTCCTTTGCTGCATAGATCGACTCAACGGCTGCGGCATCGAAGGCATAAGCACCAACGCCGTACACAGTATCGGTTGGAAAAGCCACCAACCCGCCTGAGAGCAAAACGTTCAGGGCCTTTGTGAGCGCGTGAGGTGAGGTCGCTGAAAGAATTTCAGTATCCATTTAAAGCGCAATCTCCAGGAGGCGGTCATGACCTGTCAGGTCGTGATGCAAACGGATCATCGCATCGGGAAACAGATCGTATGCCAGGTTCGATGCCTGCTTGCCCTGGCTCGCCTCGATCTCGAGCAGCATCAGTCCGTTGGGAGCAAGCCGCTCTGGTGCAAGTTCCATCAGGTTGCGAATTAAGTCGAGGCCATCCTCTCCGCCATCCAGTGCCAGCGTGGGCTCACGTCCGTAGACAGATAGGTTGTGCAGTGTCTTTGTGGGGATGTATGGCAGGTTGGCGCAGATCAGATCGAACCCCCTCACCTCTGCTCCCCTCTCCCACAGGGAGAGGGGCTGGGGGTCAGGGAAAAATAGCTGAGGGAAAAGATCGCATTCTACAAATTCAATGCATTGTTCCACGCTCCGTTTTATGGCATTCTTTCGCGCAACTTCCAAAGCCTGAGGGGATATATCTGTAGCGAGAATGGTGGCACCCGGAACTTGAACAGCTATTGAAATAGCGATGATACCTGACCCGGTTCCGATGTCTGCAACCGTCCTTCGGTCAGGCGACCCTTTCAGCCAGGCGATGGCTTTTTCGACCAGGAGTTCCGTTTCGGGGCGGGGGATCAGCACGTCGGGAGTGATTTCAAATTCCAACCCGAAGAATTCCCAATGACCGAGGACATAAGGTAATGGTTCACCGTTATCCAATCGTGCAAGAGATTTGTTTAATTGATTGTGCTGTTCTGCTGTAAGGTCGAGGTCCGGATGGGCAAGAATCCAGGTACGTGGTTTCTCGAGGATATGTGCAAGTAAAACGGAGGCATCCAGGGCTGGCGTATCGCTGGTAGGTGAAATATGTGCAGAAATATCCGAAAGGATCAACCGCATCTTATCCGTTCCGGATCGCCAGCAGGGATAAATATTCGAAAACGATATTGGCCGCCAGGATGGAGGTAATATCCCCGTGGTCGAATGGCGGTGAGACCTCAACCAGGTCGAAGCCGATGAGGTTCAATCCATGCAGGCCGCGCACCAGCTGAAGCAGTTGATAGCTGCTCAATCCACCGACCTCGGGCGTGCCTGTTCCGGGTGCGAAGGCGGGGTCAGCGGAGTCGATATCCACGGTCACATAGAGCGGACCCTTCATGCGCTCGTGCACTTCCTTGAGGACCTGGGGGATGCCTTTTTCCATGACTTCGTGAATGGTGATCGTGCGAGCTCCGAGCGCGGCAGCCTCGGCATAATCGTTCGCGCCGCTCAGCGGACCTCGAATCCCAATCTGGACATATTCGGCCGCGCGGATCAATCCCTCCTGCAAGGCATGGCGGAAGGGTGTCCCGTGACTGTATGAAACGGCATCGAACTCCGATTCCCAGGTGTCGAGATGCGCGTCGATGTGGACGAGGGAAACAGGTCCGTGCTTTTTTGCGTGAGCGCGCAGTAAGGGAAGTGCGATGGAATGGTCGCCGCCGAGCGTGATCAGCCTCGTTCCCGTGCGGATGATCTCACCCGCCATCTTCGTGATCGCCTCCATCGTGTGCTCGATGGAGGGCGGTACGACCGAGACGTCACCATAATCGACTGCCTTGAGCTTCTTGAGCGGCGTGACATTGAGGGTTGAGTTATGTCCCCAGATCATCAAAGAGGCTTCACGAATCTTGCGCGGACCGAAACGGGTCCCGCTTCGATACGAGGTGCCGCTGTCGAAGGGCACGCCCAGGATGGCAACGTCCACCCCGTCCAACTGGCGCGAGACCGGCAGGCGCATGAAAGAGGGGATGCCCATGAAAGGCTGGAGACCGTCGCCGAATGCGGGGTTGTCGTTCATTCGTTGTTCCAACTATCAAACAAATCGGTGGTTGAGTGGTCTTGTTTCTCTCGCAGTTCAACTGCAAGAGAAACAGGGCATATCGAAACCACCGTGTTTCATGTAAACTTGCTTATTTCAAGATGCATGTTGGTTTCGATACAGGCCTCGCCCTACTCAACCAACGGACTATTCTTCCTCGTCAAAGCCGCTGCTGGCGAGGCGATCGGCTTCATCACGAGTGGAAAGCTCCTCGATGAACTGATCGATGGAGCCATCCATCACGGCTGGCAGGTTATAGATCGAATGACCGATGCGGTGGTCGGTGACGCGGTTCTGTGGATAGTTGTAGGTGCGTATCTTCTCGGAGCGCTCTCCAGTCCCCACCTGTGAGCGGCGGTCGGCCTCGAGCTCTGAGCGGCGCTTCTCCTCCTCCAGCTCATAGAGGCGGGCGCGCAGAATGCTCAGGGCGCGCAATTTGTTCTGGAGCTGCGACCGTTCATCCTGGCACGTGACGATCATCCCTGTCGGTTTGTGGTGCAGGCGCACCGCGGTCGAGTTCTTTTGCACGTTCTGACCGCCCGCGCCGGACGAGCGATAGACCTCGATCTCGATATCGCTTTCAGGGATGTCGACCTCGACCTCATCCACTTCGGCCATGACGGCCACGGTCGCGGTTGAGGTGTGGATGCGTCCCTGGGCTTCGGTGGCGGGGACGCGCTGGACGCGGTGTACACCCGATTCATATTTCAGCTTCGAATAGGCGCCCTTGCCTTTGACCTCGAAGATCACTTCCTTGTAGCCGCCTACACCGATCGCGTTTTCAGACATGACCTCGGTCTTCCAGCGCTTGTCCTCGGCGTAGCGTGTGTACATACGGAACAGATCCGAAGCAAAGATGGCAGCCTCGTCACCGCCGGTGCCCGCCCGGATCTCGACAATGACGTCTTTTTCATCGCGCGGGTCCTTGGGGACAAGCAAACCCTTGATCTCGTTTTCGAGGGAGTCGATCCTGGGCTCCAGGTCCGCCACGTCAGTTTCTGCCAGTGCGATCAATTCGGCGTCGTTCTCCGACCCGAGGATGGACCTCGCCTCCTCCAGGCTTTTCACTGCCTGGCGGTACTGGCGCGCTTTTTCGACAATGGACTCCAGGTCGACGCGTTCCTTGTTGATCTCGGCTGCGCGTTGATAGTCATTGCCCACCTCGAGCATTTGCTGTCCCAGCTGTTCATATCTTTCTTCAATGCCTTTTAGTTTGTCGAGCATAAACATCCTTATGACCTGTCACACCGCACTTGCGTTCGGTGAAAGTGTTGCGAGCCCTCGCGCAGAGCGGAGCGGCAGCGTAGACGAAGCGCAGGGCGAAGCAATCTCATGTTTTCAATCAATTTTACGCCCGATTTATGAGATTGCTTCGGCGTCGTTTCACTCCTCCTCGCAATGACAGTGATCTACTGAATTTATGTGTTCGCGAACAACGACAAGACCATGGAAAGGATCAGGATAATTGAAAACCCGATGATGATAATTTGCAGCATTCTTGAGCGCCTTGCCTCGCGCTTTTCGTTTGATTTCACCTGTTTATTCGTCGATTTCTTATCAGTCATTTTTACTCACTTACTGTGTGTTTTGAAAAAGCATCCATCAGGGCGTTTTCAAGCTCTTCCAGAGTTACGGGTTTGGTGATGTAAGAATCCGCGCCATACCGTAATGCCTTATCCACCATCGTATCCGATGTTTCGGAGGAGAGTATGACGAGAGGCATGTCTTTCCACTCTGGCCTTCGGCGTAAAAATTCGACCAGGTCCAGGCCGGATACTTCGGGCATGTTGATATCCACGATCATCAGATGAGGCCTTTTGCGGATCAAAAGAGCCTGCACCGCCGACCGCGCGCTCAGGAAAAGAGTCGCTTCACTGTCGAGCAGTTTCAACATCAGCCCGACCGCCCGTCCCATCTCTTCGTCATCGTCGACAACCCAGATCTGTTTCATTCCAAATGAGCCTTGATCGAATGTGCCGCAGCCTCAGGGACAACCGCTTTTAATTCGTCGACGGTTGCCTCCCTGATCCTGTCCACGGAGCCGAAATGTTTCAGGAGTGCCTTGCGGCGGGATGGCCCAATGCCAGGGATGGAATCCAGCTGGGAGGCCATGCCCAGCTTTTGTCTCTTCCTGCGGTGGGCAGTTATACCATATCTATGAGCTTCATCGCGGATTCTCTGGACGAGGTACAGCGCCTGGGAGTGACGCGGCAGGATCAGCGGCTCGGATTTGAACGGGAAGAAGATCTCCTCATGCTGTTTGGCAAGCCCAACCACCGGCACCTTGTCGAAAAGCTCGAACTTCTGCAGCACGTTGACCGCCCGCCCAAGCTGTCCCTTGCCGCCGTCGATGATGACCAGGTCCGGCAAAAAGGAGAACGAAGCGTCCGGCTTGGATCCGGGCGCGCTGAGGGGAGACGAAGCGTCTGATGCCAGCTCCTGTCCAGCCCGCCACCTGCGGAAGCGGCGCGTCAACATCTCTTCCATCGAGGCGAAATCGTCCGGCGCGCCGACCACGCTTTCGATATTGAATTTGCGGTACAGTTTTTTATCGGGCACACCCTGGCTGAAGACCACCATCGCGCCGACGATGGCAGTGCCCTGCGTGTTGGAGATATCGTAACACTCGATGCGGTTGGGAGGCTCGGGCAGGTGCAAGGCCTGCTGCAGCTCGGATAGCGCCTGTTCCTGTTTGTGGGTATCCGCCTGCCACTGGGCGCGCAGGGCTTGCAGAGTATCCGTCGCGTTCTCGGTTGCCATCTGCACCAGCTCGCGCGGCTGCCCGCTCTTGGGGACGAAGATTTCCACTTTGTCGCCGCCGCGCTTCGAGCGCAGCCATTGCGCGATGATCTTGCGTTCCTCGATCTCCTGGGGGAGCATCACCTGCTCGGGGATGGTGGCAGCTTCAGTATAAAACTGGGTGACGAACTGCTCGATGATCTCACTATCGGCTTCATCTTCCGTTCCTTCCAGGATGAAGTATTCGCGTCCGATCAGCTTTCCGCCGCGGATGAAAAAGATCTGTACGCAGGCTTCGCCGTTGGCGCGGGCCATTGCCAGCACATCCGAGTCGAGATAGTCGGAGGCAAAGATGATTTTCTGCCGCTCGATAATCGATTGTATGGCTTTCAGTTGATCGCGTACCGAGGCGGCTTTTTCGAAGCGCATCTCTTCAGATGCCTTCTCCATGTCCTGTTGCAGGCGGGTGACAATGTCTTCGCTGTGTCCGTTCAGGAAGTCCATCAGGTCGGAGATCATCTGACGGTACTGCGCCTCGGACGCCGCGCCGATGCAGGGCGCGATGCACAGCTTGATGTCGTAGTACAGACACGCTCGCAGATCGGTCCCTGTGATGTCGCGGTCGCAGGTCAGGAACGGGAAGATGCGGCGCAGCACATCCAGGGTCTGATAGACTGCCCAGGCAGAGGTGTACGGTCCGAAGTAGCGCGAGCCATCCTCGACCATCTGGCGCGTCACCGTGACTTTGGGGAACGGGTCTGCCCAATGGACTTTGATGTACGGATAGCGCTTGTCGTCCTTGAGGCGGATGTTGTACTTCGGGCGATGCTTTTTGATCAGGTTCATCTCGAGGATGAGCGCCTCGAGCTCGGACCCGACGACGATCCACTCGATATCGGCGATCTCGCGCACGAGCCGCCGTGTCTTGGCATCGTGACTGGCATCCGCGTGGAAATAGGAACGGACGCGGTTCCTCAGGTTGATCGCCTTGCCGACATAGCTGATCGTCCCTGCGGCGTTTTTCATGATGTACACGCCGGGCTTTGCAGGCAGCGTGGCAAGGATTCCCTGGAGGTTCTCGGAAATTTCCATACGATAATTGTACATCAAGTACCACTTTGGATGGAATTGATGCCTTATCGTTTGCCGCCATTCCTTGATCTATCCAATTCCTCGGAAAAACATCGCCCGTCCCCCGTTCGGCATGGGTCTTACTCAGCGAGGCGATGTCGCGAGGCATCCGTGTCGAGACATCGCCTCGCTGAGCACGTAACTATAGCAATTCAGATTCTGCGGATTGGCGTAGCCCGGCACGATCGTGTCCGCACTGAGGAAGTGGCAATCGCGGCGAAGGGAGTTTACCCCGAGGCTGTAGCCCGGCACGATCGTGTCCGCACTGAGGAAGTGGTTGATATAAGGCGAATTCAGCCATTTCTGGGAGACAAAAAAGTTCATAGGTACAGGTCGCGAGGATGTGGGGTTGCATCGCCAAGCCATTCCCCAAACGTCGGTCATTCACGAACTCTGACCCTGTCACGTTCGGCAGTTATCAATGCACCTT
>DATFET010000451.1:0-4658 GCA_035250835.1 Anaerolineales bacterium | reverse complement strand
CACTGCCACGCTGATGACGACGTTCATCGCCATGACCATAGCCATTCCGCTGGGAATGAGCGTGGCGGTCTATCTTAGCGAATATGCCACTCCCAGGGTCCGCAGCATCCTGAAGCCCATCCTGGAGATCCTGGCAGGTATCCCAACCATCGTTTACGGATATTTTGCCCTGACATTCATGACCCCCATCCTGCGCGAAATCTTCGGCAGGGATGTGGTCCAATTCTATAATACCGGTTCCGCCGGCCTGGTGATCGGAATCCTCATCCTGCCTCTCATCGCTTCGATGACCGAGGATGCATTGAGCGCCGTCCCCCGCTCCCTGCGGGAAGCCGCCTATGGTGTAGGCGCGACCAAACTGGAGGTCGCATTACAGACCGTGGTCCCAGCCGCGCTTTCAGGCATTGCAGCAGCCATCATCGTCGGCATCTCGCGCGCCATCGGTGAGACGATGGTCGTGGCAGTCGCAGCCGGCGCAGGACCCAACTTTACCTTCAGTCCGTTCGTAGGCGCCGAGACCATCACCGGGCACATCGTCAGGATCTCGGGCGGCGACCTGAGCTACGACTCCATTGATTACAACAGTATCTTCGCGCTGGGCCTGTTCCTGTTCCTGATCACCCTGACTTTGAACATCATCAGTCAGCGAATCGTGCGCCGCTTCCGTGAGGTGTACGAATGAAGGAAAAAGCGATTGTCCAGGGATTTTCCAGCAATCTGGATGCCCGCAACCGCAAAGGGTTCATTTGGACGCTTATCTTCCAGGCATCCACCGCCGTCGGCATCATCGCATTGATCGCGCTCATGCTCAACATCATCAACGGCGCTTTTGGCTATGTTGCTTATGATGCCAGGGTGGACCCCGATACGCTTGCTGTGGACGGTGTGCCTCTCGAAGAGCAAAGCAAGCAACAACTGGTCAGCCTCCTGCAATCCACACTTTCCAGTGGAGCCTACAATAAACTCGAAAATGAAGAACCCTTTGATTCTCGATCACGCGAGGAAGTCTATCAATTGGTCCTCGAAAGGATCGTCCGTCCTCAGGTTGTCCAGGTCTGGAACCTGTGGCCGTCCCTGATGCAGGCGGATGAGATCCGCGCAACGGTCACACAGGAGTACCCGGAAGCACAACTGGATTTCGTCTCCTGGCTGACCTCCGACTTTGTGACAAGGCCGCAGACCAGCGAGGCTTTCACCGCCGGCATCCGCACAGCGATCCTCGGCACACTATGGACAATGCTGTTCACGATCCTGCTCGCCTTTCCGATCGGTGTGGGAGCTGCCATCTACCTGGAGGAATACGCTTCCGATAACTGGTTCAACCGCTTCGTCCGCATCAATATCAATAATCTGGCTGGCGTGCCATCCATCGTGTACGGAATCCTGGGACTGGCTCTTTTCGTACGCGCGCTGGAACCGGTCATGAGCGGTGAAGTATTCGGGCTGGTGGACCCCACTACAGCCAATGGAAGGACCGTGCTCTCGGCCGGATTCACCCTGGGACTGCTCGTGCTCCCGATCATCATCATCAACGCCCAGGAGGCGATCCGTGCCGTGCCCCGCTCGCTGCGCAATGCGAGCTACGGCGTGGGCACGACCAAATGGCAGACGGTCTGGGCGCACGTCCTGCCGTATGCCATGCCGGGCATCCTGACCGGCACCATCCTCGCCATCTCGCGCGCCATCGGTGAGACCGCCCCGCTCGTTGTGGTGGGCGCCTCGACGGCGATCAGTTTCGATCCCTCCTCACCCTTTTCCAAGTTCACCACACTTCCCATCCAGATCTACCAGTGGACGTCACGCCCGCAGGACGAGTTCCGCAGCCTCGCAGCCGCCTCTATTCTGGTGCTCCTGATTTTGCTGTTGAGCCTGAATGCTTTCGCCATCCTCCTTCGCAACCGCTACAGCAGGAAATACTAAATATGACCATGAACAATCAGTCCAATCACAAATATATTATTGAAACCCGTAATCTCGATATTTACTATGGCAGCTTCAAGGCTGTGACAGGCGTGAATATGAAGGTCGAGCGGAATGCGATCACAGCCATCATTGGACCTTCCGGCTGCGGGAAATCCACCCTGCTGCGGGCATTCAACCGCATGAACGAGCTGTACGCCGGTACATCCATCAGAGGAGAAGTGACCTTCGATGGGCAGGATATCTACGCCCGTGAAGTAGACCCCGTCGAGGTCCGCTACCGGATCGGAATGGTATTTCAAAAACCAAATCCCTTTCCCAAGAGCATCTATGAGAATATCGCCTGGACTGCCCGCATCCATGGATATAAGGGCAACATGGATGAACTTGTGGAAGGTGCACTGAAGCAGGCCGCGTTATGGGATGAAGTGAAGGATAAATTAAAACAATCCGGCTTATCCCTGTCCGGCGGCCAGCAGCAGCGCCTGTGTATCGCCCGGGCAATTTCCATCAAACCGGAAGTCATCCTAATGGACGAGCCCGCCTCTGCCCTTGACCCGATCGCCACACTGAAAATCGAGGAACTGATGCAGGAACTCAAAAAGAACTATACGATCGTCATCGTGACCCATAACATACAGCATACTGCCCGCGCCTCAGACTATACTGCCATGATGATGCTCTCCGGCGAGGACGAGCGTTCGGGAACCGTGATCGAGTTCGATCAGACCAACCACATCTTCACCATCCCGAAAGACAAGCGCACCGAGGATTATGTCACCGGCCGGTTTGGATAAGAAAATGATCATGGACAAGCCAAGAGTTTTATTCCTCTGCACAGGCAATTCGGCGCGCAGTCAGATGGCGGAGGCTTTTCTGAGGGCTTACGCCGGCGATCATTTTGAGGTCCATAGCGCCGGCCTGGAGCCGAAAGGCTACCTCCTGCCCGAGGTGCTGGCGGCGATGAAAGAACGAGGGATGGACATGGCCGGTCAATCCTCCAAGAACGTCAGTGTCTACCTGGGAAAAATGATTTTCTCCCACACGATCACGGTGTGTGGGGATGCCGAGGAAAATTGTTCGGCTGTTTTTCTGACTATGGGAAGACACGAACACTGGCCTTTTGATGACCCGGCCAAATTCCAGGGCAGCGACGCGGACAGACTGGAGTTCACGCGGCGGGTGCGCGACCAGATCGATAGACGCATCCAGCAGTGGCTGAAGGACCAAGATGTTTAACCAGCCCAACTGTAATGAATCAATCGGCAGGAAATGGGTATTCGATTACAATTAAAGATGCAATCCCCAACCGTACAGGGAGTAGAGGTTTTTATGGTTAGAAAAACATTCGAGACCGAGATACAGCAGGTCAAGGATAATGTGCTCGTCCTGGGAAGCATGGTCGAACAGGCGCTCCTTGATTCAGTGGATGCGCTCAGGAAGCGCGATATTAAAGCCGCTGAAAAAATCTACACAGATGACAAGGAAATCAATAAGAAACGGTTCGAGATCGAAAGCCAGTTGATGGTGCTGATCGCCACGCAGCAGCCCATGGCACGCGACCTGCGCATCCTGGCCTCCACACTGGAGGTCATCTCAGAACTGGAACGGATGGGGGATTATGCCAAGGGCATTGCCAATATCAACATCCGCATGGGGGATTCGCAACTGCTCAAGCCTTTGATCGACGTTCCCCGCATGGCCACCAAGGGTGTAGACATGCTTCACCGCGCCCTGACTGCCTTTGTAAATGAGGATGTCGAGGTTGCAAAATCCCTGCCTGTTGAAGACGATGAAGTGGATGCGCTCTATAACCAGATCTACCGTGAGCTAATGACCTTGATCATTGCCGACCCCACTACGGTCGAGCGCGTCAACTGGCTCCTGTGGGTAGCTCACAACCTGGAGCGATTCGCCGACCGGGTCACGAACATTTGCGAACGGACGATTTTCATCGTGACCGGTGAAATGTCCGAGATCAAATCCACGGACGATGAGTTTTGGCACCAGAAAAGACCGCAATAGTAAGTGTGAAATCCGTCAGCCTGAGCTGACGGATTTTTGTTTAGGCGTTACCCCATCCTGCCGGTGATGTATGCCTCAGTCAATTCTTTTTTGGGGGTGGTAAACATGGTCACAGTCGGGGAGAACTCGACCAACTCTCCGAGCCAGAACAGGCCGGTGAATTCTGAGACGCGGGCTGCCTGCTGCATGTTGTGCGTCACGATCACAATCGTATAATCCTTTTTCAGTTCGGCAATCAATTCCTCAACGCGCGTAGTGGCGATCGGGTCGAGCGCCGACGTCGATTCATCCATCAGGATAACTTCCGGCTGGACAGCCACGACGCGGGCGATGCACAACCGCTGCTGCTGACCCAGGGAAAGTCCCATGGCATCCGATTTCAATTTGTCCTTGACCTCATCCCATAGTGCGGCCTGCCGCAGAGAGGTCTCCACTACTTCGTCCAGATTCACATCCATGCCCATCACGCGCGGACCGAATGTCACGTTGTCATAAATCGACTGGGGAAACGGGTTCGGCTTCTGGAATACCATTCCCACTTTCTGCCTGAGCATGACCACATCTGTGCCGGGGTCATAGATATTTTTCCCATCCAGCAGGATCTCCCCCTCCACGCGGGTACCAGCGATCGTGTCATTCATGCGGTTCAAGCAGCGCAGGAAGGTGGATTTACCGCATCCAGAAGGCCCGATCAGGGCTGTCACCTTGCGCGG
>DATFET010000450.1:0-4432 GCA_035250835.1 Anaerolineales bacterium | reverse complement strand
TCACTTTTGCCATGAGCTTCCTGTAGAACAAGGTTGCGGATTCCCCCGGCAGTGATCAATTTTTCCCCGAACCATTCGCGTATCAACCGCTCTTTGACATTCTTTGTTGCGGCAACTGATTTGACGCGCTCTTCATAGTAATTCCCCAGAGATTGATCTACATCCCCTATCTCCTGGAGGTCGACTTCGGTTATATATGTTCCGTCTGGCGACAGGTTTTTCCAGAGGCTGTAACAAACCACTTGCAATTGGACAGGTTCCACATATTGACCGGATTGAACATCACGAGTTCCATCAGGCTTCTGTACTCGTATGCTGGATAGATCGTCAACAAGCCTTTCCGCGACTCCTTCTGCATAGGGCCGCAATTCCTGTACCGGACCCGTAATTGCCTGCAAGGCTGCCTCACGTCCAAGGCGCTGCATGTAATAGCGGACACGCAGACCATTTGGCAACAAGTGAGCATAAGGATCCAGGGCGGCTATGTAATCCTCACGCATCACCAGGACAACCCACAGATAAGGATCATCCTGCATTGCCTGGGCCAACTGGCGGAAAAAATTCTCGCGTTTCGTCCAAGCCTCAGGGTTTGTGCTGAACAATTCCTCGAATTGATCGATAATCAGGGCACGCCGCGCTGGGGTTGTAAATGCCTCTTCAGCGGGAATCTTCTCCAAAGGGCTATCGTCATAGAAATAGCCTGTCTCATCCTTATTCAAATTGCCTAGAAAATCCGTGAGAGACAATAAGGCAAGAGAATTCAAATCGGGTTCATGCTGATCCAGGTTGCGAAACAGGTTAAAAATATAGATATTGTCAATCTCGACCCCTGGCGGCTGATTGCCACTTATCCGGCCTCCCGGGAGGACTTCGTATTCCCTACCTTCAAGGTATGGGATCAGCCGGGTATTGATGAGTGAGCTTTTCCCGGCTCCGGACTGGGCATAAAAAAGGACCAATTGCTCGGAGGCCACCAGGGCGATCAGGTCGCTTGCTTCACGCTCCCGGCCGAAAAAGAGATGACCCTCATCTTTTTGAAATGTACGCGGACCAACATAAGGATTTTCTGAGGTCATATTCATGACTGACCCTGCCCATACTGGTTCCACTCATCCCAAAGCTTTCGAATGAAGCTGTCAGTATCCGTCCACTCTACATCAAACTGTTTCTTGTCAAGGTAATGGCTCAGATACTCGAGCGCCTTTTCCATGTTGCCGATTCTTTTCCTGTCTGGCTTTAGTTGAATCACCATCCCTCGGGGAGATAATTCTTCCTTCCGGTACCGCAAGACAAACCTGAATAAAACGCGGAAGTCCCAATCTCGCAACTGATAACCCAACAACAATAAGGGGGACTCTGCCAGGGCTTGACGCAGTCTCAACGGTACGATGGGGTTCTGCGTATTGGTATCTTCCACCACCGAGATCAGGAAGTTCATGTAGTCGTCTTCGCTTAGCACCAGCGTTTGAGGGTAGTCCTCGATCCCGAATAAATGATAAACTGCCGGATGGGTGGGACTTGGCTGATAATTTGGATCTGGCCGGTGCTCTGCTCGGGCGTTTGACCCTGTACCGCTCCAGAAACAAATCTGAGTGTGTGGAGTTTTCCCCTCCGCGTCGAGGGCGCGCTCCAAAAAATCGTAATAACTTGTCGTAATAAAGATCGGCAGTGGAAGTCTTGCCAATAGACGGAGTGGGTCTTCAGTATTTTCCGGGAACCTGGGATAGTCCAACTTTCGGACGATTTCAGAGAAACGTTGTTCATGGGTTTGCGCTTTGAGTTTGTTTACAAGATCTACATAACCCTCATCATCCTGAGCGATTGTCAACAGGAGTGCCTTCAGGAAATCAACATATTTTGCCCTCGCCTGAATTGGATCTTTTTGTTCCACCAGAAAATACTGGGCGATCCGTGCCAGATTGTGGACGTCCGGCATTGGGTATTCGATGAATTCCGCCCATTCCTTGGTCAACTGCTCGTCGACGGTCCAGTCCTCATCGTCGGACGGTGATGCGTCGCTCGCTTCGGCTGAACCATTCTTCTCTTCACGAAAAAGCTGTTCGATACGGAAAGAGTTACTGATCAACGGTATTACCATGCCCTGATTGATGAGCGGCATGATATTGTCCCAGAAACCTGTACTGGGGATCGAGTCCCTGGACAGCCTTTCCCTGGCTCCTGCGAACCGCCTATTGAGTCCCATAGAGTCTCCCTCTATTGTTCCATGGAAGTTTCACACACTCATCACGATCCGAAAGCCATGTCGCGCGTCCGGTAGACCAGGATCTTCCGGGGCCTGTCCACTGCGTGCACTACACAGCAGCAGGTGAAGACTGTCCCTGAATGAACTCCCCCTCACCACTCGGCGGATCTGACGGCTGGCACTTATGTCATTCCGTCGATCCTGTCTCCATGGGTAGGCGTAATGCGGGTCCGGGGCGATGCGTTTTTCTCCCCACAGGCTGACCGTCCATTGGCGAACGTTTCCAACCAGATCGAAGCATCCGAAATCATTTTGTTCGGGATAGGCTTTGACTGCTGCCAGTTCTGAGCGACCGTGGTTGCATCGATTTCTATCAAACTCATCTCCCCAGGGATAGATCGTTTTATTGCCGCCCCGACATGCCTTTTCCCACTGCGCCTCATTTGGAAGTGAATACTCGCGCCCTGTTTGTTCGCTCAGCCAGCGGCAGTAGGCTATAGCATCCATCCAGGTCACCCCACTGACCGGGTCATCCTCTTTGCCCTGACGAATTTGCTGTCCATCCCAGCCCAGCTGCTTCGGAACACAAATATCCTTTTGCCGAACATAGGCTTCGAATTCCCTGTTTGTGACCGGGTACTTCCCAATTCGGAAGGAAGGAAGAAAAACCTCATGCTGCGGGGTCTCATACTGTGGAATTTCCTCGCCTTCAGGGCTGCCCATCCAAAATGAGCCTTCATCGATATAGACTGTCTTCGGTTCATATTCTTTGATCTTTATATCATCTTCCCTGAACCCTCTTGATTTGCGTATATCCATTACCAGCCGATCCATGTCCCTGTCAAAATCCGGGAAATTCCGCAGGGTAATTGCCTGTTTTTTCAATAACTCGTGCATGGATTCAGGGAGTTCTTCTTTACTGGGAAAATTTGCCCCTGTGACCAGGACGGGGATCAGAGCAATTTTCTCGGCCCCGCTTCGCCTGAGCCCTGTTTCAACTTCCCATCGCGTGATATCCTCAGGATCGAGGAGGCGCTTCTGTCCATTTGGATGTGCCAGGCCGGTCCAATCTGGTCCGATGATGACCAGCATTACCTTGCAGCTGTTGACTTCACTCTCCAGCCTGGCTCTCCATTCCGACCCCGCAGTAATATCGTAGATGTCGCGAAAAACTTCGTCTTTTCCGAAAACCTTTGAAAGGTTTTCATGAATCGCCCCCACAATATAGGATTTATTATCTTCTGCACGCCGGTACGATATAAAGATTTTCATCTCCGCTGCACCATGATCAATAGCGGCCAGGACGATAGGTGGTTCAGGATTCGCAGTGCAATCGACAATGTCAATATCCCATTGCCTACATATTATAAGCATATTATGGACAAATACAACCTTTTCCCTCCTCATATGCATTTCTCTCAATCAGTACACGCAACCGTCACGGCCAAAGCCGGGCTTTGCCTTGATAAAAATCACTCGTTTATAATCCAGAAATGAATACTCACATGGATTCGCACCAATTTTCTCGAAATGCCTGGGAAGCCAATGCCCCAGCCTGGGATGCACGGATGGGCGACGAGGGCAATGACTTCTTTAACACAATGTGTGCCCCTAACGACATGGACGTTCACCCGCGAGCACTCGTCCATACTCGAGCCCCGAACTGGCCGTTCGGTGCGCCCGACCCGTCGAGCCGAGTCATCGAAAGCGGCGCCGAAGATCCCGGCGGTAGGCGCGGTCTCTGGATTCGCTGCCGCTGCTGCTCAGACCGCTCGAACTTCGGCGAGCCGCTTGACTGAGTGCTCGTCGTCCCAGCAGACGGCGGCTTCCCATGCCGCCCACGCTTGCGCGGCGATGTCGTGCGCCTCGTCGTCAAGACCGCCAGCGTTGTGGGGCATCACGAGGTCGAGGTCGGGGACGTCGACGTGCGCCTCATCCCAGTCGATCAGCGCGACCCGATCTGCGGTCATGCGGATGTTGCGCGGGTTTGGGTCGCCGTGGACGACGCAGGTCTGACGTCCGACGAGCCGCGCCCACGCTGCTCGGCATCGAGCAACGCCCTCAGGCGGCATTGCGCGGAGGTCAATCTTCGTCCCGGTCTCGGCGTGCAGGAGGTCGGTCGACGATCGCCAGCCCGGGCGCTGCTGCCACCCCGCCGTCAACCGATGCAGCTGGCGGAGCGTGTCGGCCACGCGACGCCAGTCGGCCTCCGTCTCGGGCGGTCCGCCC
>DATFET010000422.1:0-2365 GCA_035250835.1 Anaerolineales bacterium | reverse complement strand
CACCATGGATCAGACCATGCCCATGCTGAGTGTCGCCGCGCCGGCTGCAGTTGCGGCGGCGAAACCTCCAGTGGAAGAAACTAAACCCGTAACATCAGCCACTTCTCCAACGATTTACGTCAGCCTGGCAGTGCTGGGGCTGGGACTCGTCGGCGCGGTCATTGGGTTCCGCCAGCGGAGTCGACCGATCCTGGCGGTGACGGCTTTATGCCTGCTGGTTGGAACTGTCCTGCTGATCGCGGGAGCCGGCACAGCATCCGAGGCTGAAGCGCAATCCAAATCAGAATCGGCAGCAGAGGCTGCGCCGGCTGCAAAGGATGCCACTCTCTCGCAGGTGGAATTTGGCAGGCAGCTATTCATTGCCAAGGGATGCATCACCTGTCATTACAATAGCAAAGCTGCAAGCGCCTCTGAATACTGGACGATTGAAATGGGCGCCACGAACCTTTCCAATTTCTCCGCCGACCCGCAAGTATTGTTTGTGCGTTTGGAAGATCCCTCCGCGGCGAAGTCCGATACGCAAATGCCAAACCTGGATTTGACCAGGGAAGAGATCGAAGCGTTGATCGCATTCATCAACTCCAGGTAGTTTGCTGCGAAACACGGATGGACAGCCGCAGAACGCGGCTGTCCATTTTTCGTTTAATCATCTACTATTAGTAGAGCACGTCAACGAGGTATAAAAGCAACTCAGCTGATTACCTTACAGAATGGCTTTGGGACGCAGAAAAACGCTGATTTTCGCTGATTCAAGCAAAAAGATCTGCGTTTTCTGCATGAATCAGCGTCCCGATTTTGAAAGTGTAAGGTAATCAAGCAACTCAGTTAGCTTTCATGAAATACTGACTATTGCGATACAATGGTCAGAGAGCAATGGAGAAGGTGAGTTTCATGCAAATTGATCTAAACAAACTGGAAGTGACTCATAATCCAGCAGAGCATCGCTTTGAAACATGGGTGGAGGGGTATCATTCCAAACTGGAATACATTCAGGATGGAAAGAACTTTGTCATCACTCACGTTGGTGTGCACCCCGAAATCCGAGGGCAGGGGATCGCAGGCAAAATTGTGGAAGCGAGTCTCGCGTATGCCAGGGAAAATTCGCTAAGGGTCATTCCGATGTGCTCCTATGCCGCGACCTATATCCGCAGGAATCCCCAGCATGCCGAATTGATGGATCAGGCCAGAAGCGAATAATGGGCAAACTCCTTTTCCGGAGCGCTGTCCGTGAGGATTTGACATCCATCGTTCATCTTCTAGCCGACGATGAGCTGGGGAGTCAGCGTGAGAAGGATGAGAATCCTTTGCCTCGATCTTATGATGAAGCGTTCGAGCAGATCGATCTCGATCCGAATCATCATTTGATTGTCGCAGCAGGGAATGGGGAAGTGATCGGAACACTTCATCTGGCGTTTCTGCCGTCGATCAGTTTTCAGGGTGCATTACGTGCCCAGGTTGAATCTGTGCGCGTAGGCAAGGGGCACTGCAATAGAGGTGTTGGTCGTCAGATGATGGAGTGGACGATTGAACGCGCCAGGCAGCGCGGTGCACAAGTCCTGCAATTGACAACTCACCGCTCGCGAAAAGACGCTCAGCGGTTCTACGAAAGCCTGGGGTTCAAAAGCTCACACCTGGGGATGAAATTAATTTTAAAATAAGGGGATGATACACTTTGCAAACCCATTATTATGTACGAGGCTTGCCTTTGGGATAACCGCGAGGGCGTTCTTTTTGGAGGAAGTTTTTAAGTTCGCGTTCGTTGATGAGCCTGCCAAGACGAGGAATAGTTAAGGCAGGAAGAAGATCATGCTCATTCCATTTCAGAAACTTTCAATTGAGTATATGCTTTATGAAGGTCAATGCGACAAGCGGCTAACCATGCAAACCAGAAAGCATAGATGGCAGCGAGGACAATCTGCCTTTTGAACGTGGAAGAGATAAAATTTCCTCCTGTTAGGATGAGCGACGCAGTGAGTCCTAGAAGACCTATGACGGCGGGTGAGAGCAAGATAACCAGGCGTTTGATGCCGGATGTTTTGGCATGGCGCATTTTCTTCCACGATGAATCAATAGCAGGTTGAAGTCCAAACAAGGCAGCAGGAATGTAATGACAAATTTCATGTGCCAAAGTTGGGATAGCAACCAGGCGATTTATGAACTGTTTCATCTGATATAACCCTTTGAAAGTCGTGAAGTGCCTGCCCACTGGTTTTCGCGGGGTTTGTGTTTAAGGAAAAACGCGCTCTTCACGGAACGCGTATTTCATGTGGCGGGGAGGACAGGATTCGAACCTGCGACCGAGGATTTCGCCCCGGTAACCGCTTAGCAGGCGGCCCCAATCGACCACTCTGGCACCTCCCCAATA
>DATFET010000421.1:0-3500 GCA_035250835.1 Anaerolineales bacterium | reverse complement strand
AGTCGTTGAGGATATTGTTCGTGCCGTGGGCAATGAAGAGGCCCAGGGTCAGAACCAGGAAGGGAATCCACGAAAAATTACCATCCCGCCAGGCGAGCAGGCCCGCGATCACACAGGAATAGACAGTGACCAGTGTCACTGCGGATCGTGTGGCGATCAGCCACTTGGAAACGACATCCAGCGAGTCCCACTCTTTTTTGTCCTGTATTTTAATAAGCTGCCAGGAAGCCTTCCGCCACATTGGAAAGTTGATGTTCATACTTCTCCTTCTGAATTGATGTGCAGGCTTTCACCTGCGATTAAACTCTATCAGGGAAATTATACTATTTATTTGTGAAATGAGATACAATCGGTCTTATTTTATTAGAGCTGAACCGGCTGGCAATCGAATGCCTGCCAGGTGTCTTTGGTACAATCGAATTAGACAGGTCTGGAGAGAGATACATGTCAGAAGCAAATGAAGAATATATCCCTGCATTAAGTTACAGGTTCCTGACCCCATTCTATGACTTCATCCAAAAATATTTCGTGCGGGATGTGCGCTACAAAAGCCTCCTGATCGAACAGGCGGATATCCGTGCCGGTCAAAGCGTCCTGGACCTGGGCTGTGGGACCGGCACGCTGGCGATCATGGCGAAGCAGGCACAACCGGCTGCAAATGTGAGCGGCCTGGATGCCGACCCGCAGATGCTCAAAGTGGCGCGCTACAAATCATCCAAAGAAAATACTCCCGTCAATTTCAATGAGGGTATGACCTACAGTCTTCCCTACCCGGATGAGTCCTTCGACCGCGTGCTTTCGAGCATTATGATCCACCATTTGAAAACGCCGGACAAGAAACGGACTGCCCAGGAAGTGTTCCGCGTGCTCAAACCCGGCGGGCATCTGCACATTGTCGACTTTGGCAAGCCCGTCACCTGGTATGGAAAAATGCTTGGTCCCATTCTGCACAGGTTCGAAGAGGCGAACGATAACATCGAAGGCAGCCTGCCGAAATTTTTCGGTGACCCCGGCTTGAAAACACAGGTCATGGGTAATTTCTGGACGTTCTTCGGCGATCTTGCTTTCCTGCGCGGCGAGAAACGGGCTTAAACACAAAGAGCAGAAGAGTATGGCGTTTGTTGAATCGAGTATACAGGTAAGGAAAACAATTGAAGAGACTTTCGCATTCCTGAACGAGCGTGAGAGTCACCTCAAATTCATTCCGCGCATCCTGCAACTCAATCAGACTTCTGCAGGTGAGTTTGGGAAGGTGGGTACAACTGCAAAGGGAGTGCTTCGATACTTCGGTGTGAGAATCGCCGTGGACTATGAAATCATCGAGCATCAACCCGGCCAAAGGCTGGCGATGAAAGGGCAAATGGGTCCTGTCAATTTCAGTGATGGCTATATTTTGAGTAAGAATGGGTCTGGCGCCGAGATCAAGTTCTGGCTCGACCTGGCCCCAACGGGATGGGCGAGGCTTTTCTCTCCGTTCATGGGATGGATCGGAAAGATCCATGCGTATGAGACGTTGAGGAATTTGAAAAGAGAACTTCAGAAAATCGGTGGTTGAATAAACCTGCGTGGTTGTCGCAGGTTATATCGAAACCACCAGTAAGGAGAATTTCTTCTGTTATTTGTTGATTTCGACACCGCACTTATGTACGGTGCAAGTGTACAGCAAGACGACGCTTCGACACCGTTCGTGCCGCACTGGAAGTACACCCAGTACCTTCGGCGAGCACGTCGGTGCGGAACGGCAGGCGCAGCGCTAGACTGCCTACTCAATCAACTGAATGCTTATGGCAATTGACTTGTACCAGCCTTTCACCAATCCGGTCACGCGCGAGACCTTCCGCTGCATTTCATCCAACGAAGAGGCATTCATTATGGAGTGGACGGTTCACCCGGGCGGGTATGTCCCCTTCGAGCATGTGCATGTCCGCCAGGATGAGATTTTTCATATCCGGAGCGGCGGGATGCGGGTAAAAGTGAAAGGCATTCCACACTTTGGAAAAGCTGGCGATACCCTGACCGTGTCGCGCGGGACGCGTCACATCGCCTTCAATGATCGGGATGAACCCCTGGTCTGCATCGTGGAATACAAGCCCGGGCTCGATCACTATAAAACCATGCAATGCTTTGCGGGTTTAACACTCGACTGTGACTACGACAAAAGAGGCCTGGTGAATATTCCCAGGATCATGTTCATGCTAAAAAGGGCCAATGCCATGTCCCTGACCCGGCCTGCCTTCGCACCGGACTGGCTGTTCCAAATTGGCATGAGCTTCTTTTTTAGAGTTGGTTCGATCCTGGCATGGGAATCGAGTTACAAAAAATATACAGGATAGGAAATCATCATTAGTCGAGTAAAGCGAAAGCTGTCGCTCAACCAGCAAATACAGAACAGGAGAGATGACCTATGGACTATAAACTCTGGTGGTTTGCCCTGCAAAAACCCGTCAGGATGCACGAAAAGGAAAAGTGGGACCAGTTCGATATTGTTGCCAAGTGGCTGATCGCAACACGCGCCACCGTTACCCAGCTAACCCTCATGGCAGGTGTGATCGCCGGCCTGCTGGCATTTCGGGATGGAGTCTTCGATTGGATCTTATGGCTGGCAATGACCCTGGGCATCTATTTCGCACACTCAGCTGAGAACCTGGTCAACGATTACATCGATTACACCCGCGGCATCGACGAAGATAATTATTATCGCTCGCAGTATGGCATTCATCCGCTGGTGCACAAGTTCTGGACCAAGCAGGATTGGAGACGCTGGTTCTTTGCAGCCGGTCTCATCGCCGTGTTATGCGGCATTTTTGTCTTGTTCTACACTGGCTTCTCCCCCACCGTGATTGGATTGTTCCTGTTTGGGATCATCATTCTTCCGACCTATGCCTGGCCGCTCAAATACTGGGGCTTGGGCGAATTGCTCATTTACGTGAATTGGGGCATGGTCCTCATTCCCGGAATGTATTGTGTGATGGCAGGCAGCATTCCGAGTAATCTTCTGTACATCGTTATGGCTGGCATGGCATTCGGCTTCGGGTTTGGAAGTTTCAACTGGGGCAAGCACATCGACAAGATCGAAGCAGACAGGAAGAAAGGGGTGAGAACCCTGCCGGTGCGCATGGGCGAACCGGCTGCGCGCATGTTCAACATCTTCACCATCCTGCTCTCGTATGCACTCGTGCTCTACCTGGTTTTCGGAGTCCGCTTCTTTTCGCCGACAGTGCTGCTGGTCTTTCTGGCGGCCGGCCGCGGCTGGGAAGTGATTCAGCTGCTCCGTCAGCCTCGTCCAAAGGAAGCACCCGCAGGTTTTGCTCTCTGGCCCCGCTGGTTCTCAACACCTCAGCTGCGGCACATCCGTTTATTCGGCGGGATGTACATCCTCGGGATCATTTTGGATATCGTTTTGCGAATGTATATTCCAGGCTTCTGGCAATAGGAAGAATGAAAAATGAAAATCGCAATTACCGGCGGAACCGGTTTTATTGGAAGACACCTGGCGCGTG
>DATFET010000380.1:0-5808 GCA_035250835.1 Anaerolineales bacterium | reverse complement strand
CATTGTAAGCATTGCTCCAGCAGCAAACGCCTGGGCAAGATGTCCATCAGTACCGGGCAGCCATTGGATCATCATGTAGCCTAGTCCGGCACAAGCCGCAGAAATGAGGACCAGTACTGCCCACATCCAAAAAATGCTGCGGCGCGAACGGCCGGCAGCTTCCAGGTTAAGTGATCCGGCCACACCCTCCGGCAGGTTCGAGACAAATACTGCCACGAGGAAGGCAGTGTTGATCGCGCCACCGAGAGCCAGACTCATGCCCAGGATGATCGACTCGGGAATATTATCGAGCAGGGTGCCGATAAATATCGCTGAGCCTGAGCCAACCTGCCTCCCTTCAATGTCCTTGCGGTCTGCACCTCCCTGGTGATCGACCCACCAATCTGCTCCAAAAAAGGTGAGTGCGCCAGTGAAGAATGCCAGCGGCAGGAATCTGCCTCCCAGCGCTGACTCAGGCACCAGCTCATAGGCAATGGCGCTAAGAAGCGCCCCGGCGCCAAAGCCCATGACCATGCCAACCTTACGCTTGGAGAGCCCGCGTGAAGCAAGGTAAAACCCTACAAGTAGGGAAGCGGCAGCGAGCCCACCCCATAAAACAGCAGTTAGCACAGCAAGTCTCCAGATCTGTCGATACCGTTAATTCCATGCAATGCCAGAATTCCTCTCGCTTCTACGGCTGTGTCTTGAGAACGAATTGCGTAAGCTGTTCCCGGGTGGCTAACAGAACTCCATAGATGCGATCCAGGACGGCTTTGGCTTGCGGATCAGTTGCTTCGTTGGAAGCATTCTCCACAGTATCGAGCGTGGTATTGAACTGTTCGATGGACTGATCCAGTTTATCCACAGCTGCATCGCCGCGCGCCTCAGAGACTTCCTTCAAGCGGTTGCCGATTTCCTCGATATCCTGTTTGATCAGGTCTGCGGCGGCCTGCTGGGAGGGCAGGTCGCCTGCCAGAGTCAGCGCCACATCGACCGATTTGGTTGCCATCTCTACAGCGGCATCGATCCGATCCTGGCTCATTTCAGTGCGCTGTTCGATGGCGTCCCTGGCAATGCGGTACGCCTGTCGTTCTGAACGTCCGGCGAGCAGCAAGCCGATCACAGCCAGGCCTGCAATGATCCCAAAAATCCAACGCCACGTGTTGCTCATTGACTCTTCTCCTTTTGTTAGTTAGATCCCATCGCGCAGGAACGGACAGGTCATGCAGTGACCGCCGCCGCGTCCCTTGCCCAGCTCGAAGCCGGCAATATCCAGGACCTCCACACCGGCCTGGCGCATCTTGGCAATGGTATAGGTATTGCGCTCGTAAGAGACGACCACGCCCGGCTCCAGCGCGACCGTGTTGTTGGCATCATCCCACTGCTCACGCTGCGCCTGATATTCGTCGCCGCCGGTCTCGACGATGGTGAGCTTGTTGATCTTGAGCGCATCCGTGACCGCATCCACGAAGCTTTTCTCCTCGGTCACGTGGAAGTCGCCCGCTTTCCTGCCCGGCCGCAGGCTGACGGCGCGGATGTTTTCAACCACCTTGGGGAAGGCGGTTGCGATATCGCGATCCAAAAGGGTGAAGACTGTATCCAGGTGCATATGGGCGCGGTCCTTGGTCATCACCGCTACCAGGACGCGTTCTGCGGCACCCTTCTCGAAGAGCTCTTTGGCGACCAGCTCGATCATGCGTCCCTGGGTGCGCTCGCTCATTCCAATCGCCACAGTGCCATTGCCGATGGGTTGGACGTCTCCACCCTCCATGGAAGCCCGGCCAAAGTCCTGAATGTTGAAGCCCTTATCGTCGTTCTGTCTCGGATACCAGAAATTGAACTTGGCTTCCTGGAACATGGGATGGTAGCGATAAATAGTCAACATGTTGAGTGCTTCGCGCCGTCGGGCTGGCCAGAACATCGGGTTGACGGTCACGCCGTTGTAAATCCAGCAGGATGGATCGCGCTGGAAGAGTGTGTTTGGCACTGGAGGCAGGACGAAGAACCCGGGTTCACCCTGGACTGCTGCCGCGCCCAGCGAAATCTCCTTGAATTTCGCCAGGTCGAAGCCCCCGGTTTCCATCTCACCCACAGTCAAGCCTCCAACGAGGTGCTTGGCGAGCACATCCGGTTTCATCTTCGCCAGGAATTCGCGTACTTCCTCCACCAGCGACCAGCCCACCGTGTACTCGGAAGCGACCAGCATGATGACCCCGCGGCGGGCTTCTTCAGACGCTGCCAGTGCCTCGCCAAGAAGGTCGATGTGATAATAGACTTCGACGCCGCGTTCACGCATGGCCTTGACGAACTGGTCGTGTTCCCATTGGGCACGTTCCACCCACAGGACATCATCGAACAGCAGGTCGTCATGGTTGCTGGGGGTTAAACGCTTCAGGCTGAGGTCTGGTCGATGGACGATCACCTTGCGAAGCTTGCCAACTTCTGAATGGACACCGAATTCGTTACTCATTTTTTCTCCTTTTGGATTTTACCTGGCTGGCCAAGATCTAAGAATTATGGATTGACAATTGTTCCGGCTTCACCAGCCACGATTTTCTCGATATCTGCCAGTGAGCCTATGGCGGCGCGCTTGCCGGTCTTCTCGACAAATTGGATTGCAGCCTCGACTTTCGGACCCATCGACCCGGCTGGGAATGGATGCTCTTTCAGCTCGCGGATCGTCACCTGTCCCAGCTTGCGCTGCTCGGGTTTGCCCCAATCCAGGTAGACCCCATCCACATCCGTTGCGATGACAAAAAGGTCAGCTTCGAGCTCGCGGGCGAGCAGCTCACTCGCCAGATCTTTGTCGATGACCGCTTCGATGCCGGTCAGCCAGCGGACCTTCCCCGCCTCATACATGGTGGGAATCCCGCCGCCGCCCGCGCAGATCACGATCGTGCCCTGCTCCAGCAGCCATTTGATCGGCCGAATCTCGAAAATACGCTTGGGCAGCGGGGAAGGAACCACCCGGCGCCACTTTGCACCATCCTGCTTGAAGACCCAGCCTTTTTCGTCTTTCAGGCGGTCGGCATCCTCCTTGTCATACACCGGACCGACAAACTTGGTCGGGTTCTGGAAGGCAGGATCATCCGGGTCGACCTCGACCATGGTCAGCAGAGTGGCGAACGGGACCTCGAACGGGAGCAGGTTACCCAGCTCCTGCTCGATCATATAGCCGATCATGCCCTCGGTCTGCGCGCCCAGCACATCCAGGGGGTACGCCTCGACATCCTTGTAGGCTGAAGCCTGGAGAGCCAGTAGGCCCACTTGCGGTCCATTCCCATGCGCCAGCACAAGCTGATGCTCTTGGGCAACCGGAGCCAGTGCCTGCGCTGCGACTCGAATGTTGGCTCGCTGGACATCGTGAGTCATCGGTTCACCTCGCTTGAGCAAGGCATTACCGCCTAGTGCAACAATTATTCTCATCAGTTCCTGATCCTTTCTCCATTCATAACCATATCTTTTGTGCCCCACACTTGCATAAGTTGGGCATAAAACTTAACCATTTTCCCCATCCCTTCGACCGGGATGCGCTCGTCGATGCCGTGCTCCAGGCCGCGAAAGCTTTCATCCATCACCAGAGAGGTGAAACGATAGATCTCATCGCAGACCGGCACGAAGTGCATACAGTCAGTGCCTCCCAGCATGACATAGGGAGCGACGGGGGGATTGTCGAATACCTGGCGGATCACATGCTTGAGGCTCTTATACGCCTGGCTGCTGATCGAGGAAGTGGGCAGGGCCTCATTGAACTTGCCCTCGATTGGCTTGAATTTCACGCGCTCGTCGTTGATCGTTTTCTTGATATGCCACAAGATGTCCGCGATCGTGTCGCCGGGCAGCAGACGAAAGTTGACGGTCGCCTGTGCTTCAGCGGGGATGGTGTTATCTTCCACACCCCCGCTGATGATGGTCAGGGCGGTGGTGGTGCGCATGCTGGCATTCATTTCCGGGTTGGGCACGAGCCAGCGCTTCAAAAAGGGACCAAACAGCCACACGTTGGCGAACGCAATTTGTAAATAAAGCGGAGCCGCCTTTCCAATCCCGTGATATAGTGGACGAAGCCTGCGCAGATGGACTGGCAAAGGATGCTCTTCCAGACGTGCGAGCGAACGCGCCAGAATCCCGATGGCAGTTTGGGGCGGTGGTGTAGAGGAATGTCCCGGAGTGCTTTTGACAGTGAACTCCACGGTCAGGTAACCTTTCTCACTCACGCCGATTAACGCGACGGGTCCGCGTACACCCGCTGCCATGCCGGCGACGATTCCGCCGCCTTCATCAACAATGCCGGCCAGGTGAACTCCACGTTCTTTGAGAAGCTGTCCCATGACTCTGCTGCCATTGACACCGCCTGTCTCCTCGTCGTGACCCATGCCGAACAGGATAGTCCGCTCGGGGCGATAATCCTTCTGCAGAAGCGTTTCGGCTGCCTCCAGGATGCCGATCAATTGATTCTTGATGTCCAGTGTGCCGCGGCCCCAGATGAACCCATCGGCGATCACCCCTTCGAACGGCGGATGAGTCCAGTCACTCGGGTCCGCTGAGACAACGTCCTGGTGCGCCATCAGCATGACCGGCTCGAGGTCGGGCCGGCTTCCCTGCCAGGTATAAAGCAGGCTGAACCCGTTCACCACCTCACGTTTGAACTTTCGATGAACCAATGGATAGGCGTCCTCCAGCATCTGATGGAGCTGCTGGAATGCCTGCGGATCCGGAGTTCCCTTTTCATCGAGCGGAACCGTTTTACAGCGCACGGATGCCGCCAGATGCCCGGCGACGCACTGATCATCCACGGCTACCGCTTCCATCTTTTCCACCGAGCCAAAGGATCGTTGGAAAAGGATCGTCCGCACTACGACATAAATCGTGGTGAGGACCAGAATAGCCAGGACGATGTACAGGACCGTAGTTAACATCTTCTTTGAATTATCTCCTTCGAAATTCGCCGAATTCTGAGGTCACCGGTACAAACTTGTGAGGAGATGTCAGTAGAGTGCCCACGAGCACTCCCAATGTAATTGAAAGTATCAGCAATACCATTTCACCAAGCCCGATGGCTGCGCTCTGCAGGTCTTCAGTCAATAAACTGGTCACGCTCAACAGACCTCTTGAGCCAGGCACCAGAAACCAGAACGCCAAGACCTGGGAGACCACTGCCGGCGTGCGACGCGGCGAGCGCGCAATCAGCTCCGAGCTGAGAGCCATCATCATTGCTCCGAGAAAAGCTCCCATATATGAATTGAAATATTCCTCGCCAAAGGACTGAGCGATCATGGCGATATAGAGAACCAGCAGCATCCAAAACAGATCGCGATTGGCGCCAGACAACCGCACAAACGTGCCCAGACCAAACAGCAAGGTTCCCACGATAGGCGCCCACCACGGAAAGCTAACCGCAAAGTAGGCGTACACCTGGTGGTTGGGTAGATTAGAAAGATTTAATCCAACCGCTATGCCGACAAAGAGCAATGCAAGAACAGCTATGCCGTAGATCAACCTGGAAGAGCCGGAAAGGATGTGCATCGAGGCGAGCTCGATCATCCCGGTGGTGAGCAGGCTGCCCGGCAAAAAGGTGATCAGCGGAGCGACAAGCAGGTTTGCTGGACCAGAGATGAAACCCATGCGGGTGATGGTAAAGATCAGCGTGGAAACAACGATCGAGACGAGGACCGGGAGTAAAAGGTTAAAGCGAGGATGTTTTTGGAATGCCCAAACCATCAGACCGACGAGGACGCCCATGGCGCCCGTGATCAGCAGGGAGCGAGGGTCCGGCCGGAAGAGCAAAGTAAGTCCAATACAGGAGAGGAAATATCCAAAGATGACGATCAA
>DATFET010000375.1:0-5265 GCA_035250835.1 Anaerolineales bacterium | reverse complement strand
TTATGGCAGCTTCTGTCGTGTTGATCCTGCCTCCCGTCATTCTCTTCTTCCTTGCCCAGAAGATCTTCACTCAGGGCGTGGTATTTACGGGAGTCAAAGGATAAAAATCCTAACGGTGGTCGAGTATGTCCGAGTGTTCTTCGAGGATTGTATCGAGACCACCACGAACAAGGCTGCTTTTGTTTTCTGGCCGGTCTCGATACGGCGGATCAGCCCCGCCGACTCGACCAGCGGAGTACACCGTTGAAAAACACCGTGATAACGTCTGAACAGGAATTTCTCCAATTTTTGGACGCCAGCAGCTTCGTCTATGAGCGCATCGAGCATCCCGCAGTATTCACCTGCGCTGAGGCGGAATTGCACGGTCCAGACATACCTGCCGTATCCACCAAGAACCTGTTCCTATGCGACAAAAAAGCACGAAGATTCTTTCTGGCAGTCACCGCATGCGAGAAGACCGTCAAGCTGGATGGATTGGCCGCTCAGTTTGGGGTTCCCCATCTGCGGTTTGGCTCCGAAGAAAATCTATTCAGGCTGTTAGGGGTGAGGCGTGGATCGGTCACCATGATGGGGTTGGTCAACGACCTGGAGCAGCAGGTCGAGTTATGGATCGATGCTGAAATCTGGCAGAGCGAGACGTTCCTGAGTCATCCACTGGTCAATACGGCAACTCTTGTCCTCTCGAAGCCTGAGCTGAAACGCTTCTTCGCGTTGAGCGGACATACATCACATTTCTTTGAAGGAGCATAAGATGAAGATCGCATTTTCTGGGGCTGGCTACATCATCAACATCCATGCGCAGGCCGCCAAGTCTCAAGCGGATGTCGAACTGTCCGCAGTCGTGGAAAAGTATGCAGACAGGGCTGCCGCGCTCGCCGAAAAGTTCCACATCCGCAACCAATACGAGACTGTGGAGCAGCTGCTCAAAGCCGGCGATGTGGACGCCCTTGTCATTGGCACACCGAATTTCTTACATGCCCCACAGGCGGTCGCTGCATTGAAGGCAGGTGTACACGTCCTGGTGGAAAAGCCAATGGCGATCAACGCCCGTGAGGCGGAGAAGATGGTCGAAGCCAGTCAAAGGAGCGGAGCGATCCTGATGGTAGCGCACTGCTGGCGGTTCGACGAGGATGTGCTCTGGTTGAAAAAAGAATCGAAGAGACTGGGCAGGATCATCCGTACGAAGGGATACGGTATCCACACCCACTGGGGACCCGCGGGCTGGTTCACCCAGAAACAATTTGCGGGCGGCGGGGCCCTGGCAGACATGGGCATCCACGCGCTGGATACCGCCCGTTTCCTGCTTGGCGACCCAAAACCGGTCTCTGTGTATGCGAAGCTCGGCACGCACTATGGTGATTTCGACGTGGACGATACAGGTGTGATCCTGGTCGAATGGGAGAACGGCGCGACGTCCTATATCGAATCGGGCTGGTGGCAGCCGCATGCAGACGGTCCCGAAGCGGCAACGCAGTTGTATGGCACGCAGGGATTCGGTCAGTTGTTTCCGACACAACTTGAGCTGCCCAACGTCGAAACACAGACACTTGACACAATCGAATCAGGACTCACCTTCCCGCGCCTGGATCACTGTCCGCAGAGCATGTACGATGCACAGATGGCATATTTTGTTGAATGCATCCGCAATAACAAAACGCCGCTGCCCGGCGCAGCCGAAGGCTTGGCGAACATCAAAGTTGTCGACGCGGCCTATAAAAGCTCAAGGACTGGAAAGGTGGTAACCATCAAATGACGATCGAATCCGTACTTCCCATCCCGGACATTTTTTCTGCAAAACGCATCCTTTGCATCCAGCCTCATTATGACGATAACGACATTGCCGCAGCCGGCATCCTGGCACAGCTCGCCAGGAATGGCGCTGAGCTGCTCTATCTGACCGCGACCAACGATCTCATGGGCGTAGTTGAACCTTCTCTTTCAGACGAAGATGCAGCAGTGGCACTCAGGCGCGATCAGTTCGCGGCAGGGACGATCATTGGAGTCAAGGAGCAGCACTGGTGCGGCTATCCCGATGCGGGCGAGTACAACTACTTCGACCTGCGCCGCGATTTTCTCAAATACATCCGCATGCTCAAACCGGATTTCGTCTTCGCGCCGGACGCCTGGCTGACCTACGAAGGACACCGCGACCACATCCAGACGGGATTAGCCGCAGCCGAGGCGGTCATGTTCGCTGGCTTGACAAAAATCGCCTCCTCCGACCCGTCCGTGGATGAGGCCTACGAGCCGCATTCGATCGACGGAATCGCGTTGTACTTCACCTGCGAGCCAAACTATATCGCCGACATTACCTCCACTTGGGATGAAAAAGTCGTCGCGGTGCGCTGCTACGAAACGCAGTTCGACCCCGAGGGGATGGACCAGCTCGTCGCTGCACTCGACATGAAATCCAAACAGGTCGCAGCAGGACAGGCATTCGAGCGCGGCGAGCCGCTCAAGGTCTTGCATACCAGCGCGCTGCACTGCGGAATCTAATTTCCGCGCTGAGCGGATGAACTGCATGCTTTTTGCAGTTCTGTAGTCGAAGCGCATGTTTCCACGTAATTCCGCGCTTCGACTGCGCCACGCTCCGCAGGGCAGCAAACGCCCACTTCGTTCAGCGCGAGAGAAGGATAATTATGAAAATTGGAATCGTAGGCGGCACAGGAAATATCAGCCAGCCCATCGTCAGGCTGCTCCTCGAGCAGGGGCATGAAGTCGTCTGCTTCAACCGCAGGCAGACGGACCCGCTACTCCACGGCGTGCGCGTCATCCAGGGGGATCGCTATCAGCGCGCAGAGTTCGAGCAGAAGATGCAGGCTGAGAAATTCGACGCAGCCATCGACATGATTTGTTTCAATGCCGAAGATGCCGCATCCAGCGTCCGCGCCTTTCGGGGAGTTGGCTGGTTCGTGCAGACGTCGACGACCTGCACCTACGGCATCCAGTATGACCATTTCCCCTCCGATGAGACCCATCCTCTTCGTCCCACCACGGAGTACGCCCATAATAAGGTCGCGGCAGACGAGGTTTACCTGGCGGCTTTCCAACAGGAAAAATTCCCGGTGGTCATCATCAAGCCTTCCACAACCTACGGTCCTGTTCAGGGAATGCTGCGCCAGATCTGCTGGGACTTCTCGTGGATCGACCGGGTCAAAAAAGGCAAGCCGATCCTGGTCTGTGACGATGGTCAGGCACTGCACCAGCACCTGCACGTGGACGATATTGCAAAAGCCTTTGTCGGTGTGATTGGCAAGGAACACACCCTCGGGCAGATATATAACGCTGTGGATCGCGATTCCATCACCTGGGCAGAATATCATCGTTTGGCCGGGAAGATTCTGGGAAGGGAAGTTGAACTGGTCGGTGTACCTTTCGAAGATTTGAAATGTCTCAATGTCCCTGATTCCGGCATTCTCGAGGATGAATTCGCCTACGATATGCATTACTGCGCGGAGAAGATGTTCCGCGATGTACCCGAGTTCCAGCCACAGATTTCACTGGAGCAGGGAATGAGCCGGGTCTTCGAAGTGATGGAACGCGAGGGACGAATCCCGAATTCGGATGAATTGAAATGGGAGGATGAAATCATTGAAAGACGGAAAAGGCAAAGAATGAGTGAAGCAGCAAATCAGGAGCCTGGATTCCGTATGCGCTGATACGGATTTTCCTGAAAGGAAATTATGACACCCAATCCATTTTTACAGAAGCTAGGCTACTCCAATAACGACAGACTTGTCATCATCCATACCGATGACATCGGCATGTGCCATGCCTCCGTCCAGGCCTTCAAAGACTTGTGGGCATTCGGCACGATCACGTCCGGGGCTGTCATGGTGCCCTGTCCGTGGTTCCCGGCTGTGGCGCAGATGTGCCGTGAGAATCCAGAAATGGACATGGGAGTCCACGCCACGCTGAATGCAGAATGGGAGAGCTATCGCTGGGGACCGCTCTCGACGCGGGATACAGCCTCTGGTCTGATGGATGTGGATGGTTATTTCCACCAGTGGCAACCGGCAGTCTACGACCACGCCAAACCTGAGGCGGTCGAGGCAGAGGTCAACGCCCAAATCGAAAGGGCACTGGCTGCCGGGATCGACATCACTCATGTCGATTCGCACATGGGCACGATCACAAGCCCGTTGTTCATCCAGTCCTATATCCAGGCTGCCGCAAAGAGACTGCTGCCAAATATGCTGCCCGGGCTCTCGGCTCGAGGCATCGAAATGGTGGACATCAACGACAAGGATCGAGTAGCGTACACGGCGATGATGAGTACGATCGAGTCGTTGGGCATCCCGATGATGGATGGCATTCTCTTCATGCCGCTGGATCATGGCGACGATCATATCGGCGTGGCGAAGAAGCTGTTCGGCGAGCTCCCAATCGGGATCACGCATTTCATCTTGCATCCCTCCACCGATACGCCCGAACTGCAGGCGATCGCCCCGGACTGGCAGGCACGGGTAGCAAATTACAACGCCTTCATGAGTGACGAGCTGAAGATGTTTCTTGAAAGTGAAGATATTAAGTTGATCGGGTATCGTGAGATTCGCGATGCCATGCGGAAAGCCTGAGATGAAATATTTTCTAGGGATCGACGTTGGCTCCTCCAAAACACATGCACTGATCGTCGATGAAACCGGTCAATGCATGGGCTTTGGCAAATCAGGCGGGGGCAACCACCAGGGCCTGGGCTATGAACGGCTGGCCGAAGTTCTTCAGCAATCCTTTGCATCCGCAAGTCAAATGGCGGGTGTGAGCAAGGATCAGATCGCCGGAGCCGGCTTCGGCGTGGCGGGATACGATTTCCCGTCCGACAGGGAACCTCATCTTCAGTCGATCGCCTCTCTTGGACTTTCCTGTCCGCTGGAAGTCGTCAACGATGGCTGGAACGGATTGTTCGCCGGCGCAACGTGCGGGATCGGCGTCAACGTCACGGCGGGGTCGGGGGTGAATTGCCGAGGACGCGGCAGGCATGGACAGGAAGGACGCGTCGTTGGCAATGGCGTGGAATTTGGCGAGTTCGGCGGCGCCATCGAGATCGTGATCCGCGCCGTACAATTTGTCAATTACGCCTGGATCAAGCGTATCCCTCCAACAAAGCTTACGAATATTTTTCTCGAAGCTACAGGCGCGAAGGATGAGCAGGATTTGATGGAGGGACTCTCGAATAACTTCTATCATCCATTTCCTTATCTGGCTGTCCAGATCGTAGAGGCAGCCCGTGCAGGCGATCGCATACCTCGGACTGTGCTGCCCGCT
>DATFET010000370.1:0-4096 GCA_035250835.1 Anaerolineales bacterium | reverse complement strand
TCCTCTCGATCTCAGCGCGGACCGACTCCGCATCCTCATCCGAATGGCCATGGTGGATCACGATATCCGCGCCTGCGCGGGCGCAAGTCAGCGCGAACAATTTGCCAAGCCGCCGCGCCGCGCCTGTGATCAAAATAGTTTTCCCGTCGAGTGAATCAGTCATCCGCTCAGGATTTTATCACCCCATCATCGAGGACTACAATGTAACGATTATTTACGTGGCCGTATCGAATTCTTGACTTGGGTTTTCGGTAGTGATAATATCACTTTGACATCGTTAAAAACCTCATCAGTGTTTCAAGTTCTCTTATGGAAATGTAGAGAAAGGCTTGGAAGATGACTACGAATCAAAAGCCGCCGGCCTATACGGGCGATATTGCCGAACAGCGCGTTGACCCCGCGCGCGAGTACTCAACCGAAAATCAGGAGATTGTCTTCTCCGATGCGCAGCATTCGATCTGGGCTGATCTGTATGCTGGGATTCACCAGCCGTATCTGCTGGAGCATATTTGCCAGGAGTTCAAGGACGGACTGACCCTTCTGGATCTCGACCCGCATCAGATCCCAACCGTTGCACATATCAACCAGCACATTACTCCACGAACAGGCTGGCATATCGAACGCACGGTTGTCCGTTATACGCTTGCAGACGACTGGTATAAGAAGTTCGCCCAGCGCATTTTTCTGATCACCGATTATTTGCGAAGCCGCGACCAGATGGAGTTTACGCCAGAACCGGACATGTTCCACGACATTTTCGGGCACCTGCCTTACCTGACAATGGAGTTCTATGCGCGTATCGAGGATAAATTCGCCCCGGCGTATCTGAAAGCAACCCAGGACGAGAGAGAAGTCATCAAGCGTCTTGCCTGGTACAGCACCGAGTTTGGGCTGATCATGGAAGACAACCGGCTTAAGATCTTCGGGGCCGGGATCATCTCTGGCCGCGCCGAGCTGGCAAATACTGTCATGGAGTTTTATCGGCTCTCCCGCGACAACGTGGTCAATTACACCGGCAATGTATTCAAGCAGCTGAGCGAACAGTTCCTCGCCCACAGGGAGGATGTCCACCGCGTCATCGACGGGGTCAATGACCTGCACCGCCATGGACAGATGTCCTCACAGGAACAGGGTTGGAACGTCATCCACACGCTTTATGACCGACTGGGAATCGGACGCGAGGGATATTTTGGCGGTGAGGTCATCCTGGCGCCGTTCGACGTCGAGACGATCGCCCGTATCCCAAAGACCGTGTATGCTTTCAATCCGATGTTCTTTGTCTGCGAGTCATTCGAACAAATGGATGCGCTGCTCGATTCCTATCTGAAGCCGATTACACTCCGTACTTAGAAATTATTTTGACAATGGATGCTGTTATCTCTGCAGGTGTGAGTTTTTCTTCCGGTCGCAAGCCAGTCACGTTTGCCGCGCTCGACGATGACTTGAAAGTCGTTACCCTTGATCAGTGGACGGTTTCCGAGGCGGCCGCGTGTCTGGATGGGTACGAAAATGCACTAGTTGCATTGAATGTTCCCAACTCCAAGGCCGGTCAAATCATTCACTCCGAGTTGCGGAAGAAAATCGTTCATGCTGGTTTCAAGCCGTTTTCGAAGCGGGAGAGCACCCGCCAGTGGATCGAATCCGATGCAGATGAGTGTTATCGTGTTTTTCAGTCGGGATTGCTGCCACGCCGTAGCCTTGAAGGACGGCTTCAACGCGCATTGATCCTCTATGACCAGGAATTAAAGATCGGCGATCCAATGGATTACTTCGAAGAGATCACGCGGTACAAACTCATCCAGGGGCTTCTGCCCACTGAAAATATTTTTTCCACAAAACAAGTGGATGCCCTGATGATGGCATACGTAGCCTGGCTGGCAGTACATCATGCAGAAAAGGTGCTGCTTAGAGGCGATCTGATCCTTCCAGCGCCAGGATAAAACTCTTCCTTAAATGAAAATCTGCCTGTGGCCTGGGGTGTGTAAGCGCCCAATATGATTCGCGTCCGTCCCCGATTTGGATGACGGTTGTTATACCCGCTTGGATCTGCACTTCGGAATGGATGATGGGATGAATATCCACTGAGCCGTTGATCGAAAAACAATCCGCATCCCTGCGGACCTCGAACTTCAACTCATCGATTGACTTCTCCTCTCGAAAGCCGACCCTGCGATAGGAATCCATGCGGAAAATATTCCAGTCTCCGGATGGAGAAAGATTGAACTCCCAATATTGAGGCTGGTCAGGAATAGCCAGGAAGAACTCGAAGCAGGTTGCCAGCCAGAGCTCGTCTCTGCGGCCAGGTTGGGATGAAACTTCAGGGAATAAGATGTCTTCGATCTTTCCTGATAGCGAATAACGAACAGTCACAATATTATGTCGCCGAGTGATGTTCCCTGTAATCTTAATTTCAGGGATATTTTGGTCTTGAAATGGAATCAGCGAAAATGGATATTCCGTCATACCGCGCGGGAGACCATGCTTTGAATGATATTGCGGATTTCCGCCTCATGGGCTTCAATGGATTCGGTCAATTTGAACTGGACCAGCGCGCGTATTAGATTGTGCTCAGGATGCTTCACTTTGAAATAAACATTGCCTGCCAGATGATCTGTGAAGAAACGTATGCCGAGCTCGAAGGTCAGCAATCGGATCGAATCGAATAAGTACTCATAATCAGCCGCGGTCAGGAAGCGGCGCGCCTGGGTGATGTAGCCGGTCAGGATCGCCTCACCAATTTCTGGCTCGAATCGAACCGCCTCCCATTGCTCGGTTTCCTCTCCCAGAGGGTTACATCCCGAACGCATGCAATCCCCAATGTCGTAGTGGACCAGTCCAGGCTTGACCGTGTCCAGGTCGACCAGGCTGATGGCACGCCCTGTGGTTTCCTCGATCATCACGTTATTGACCTTGGGATCACCATGTACAGGTCGCCGCTGTAATTTTCCTTGTTTGTGAGCATCCTCCAGAACGTGTGCCCAATCGCGGCGGGCTGCGACAAAGTCCAGGCCAAAGCGCACCTCGCTATTGGATACAAACCCGTTGTGCGAGTAGGTTCGGTCAAAATACTCCAGGTAGCGCGGCATGATATGGAAGCCTTACAGGGCGTCTGCCAGCAGACCCACTGGCAGGTCGCTGATCAGGGATTGGAACGTGCCGAGCGAATACCCGACCTCGCGGGCATGGTCAAGGTTACTGATCGTGTCGTATGAACGCGCCCCGTGTACATAGCTGATGGCGCGCCAGAAATTATTTTCGCTGTCCAGATAGAAATCCTGACCCTCACAAGTGTTGAGGACGCGCGGCATTTCCCAACGGAGACCCTCCTCACGGGCGCGTCGACGCATGTGCTCCGTGAAGATACGCATATTCTGCATGATGAGGTTCGGGTGTTTGAAGACCTGCGTATTGATGCGCTGTAATACGAAATGGGTTTCTTCGTTAGAGTCGGTAGTGACGAGATAAGTATCGTTGATATTCCCGTTCCCAAACTCATGCACGTCCAGGACGTGCCCCTGTGGAGTAAATTGTTCAGCAATAATTGTGTAGTGATGCAAGTGAAATCTCCCTGCGCCAAAAGAATGGCTTGATTATACTCAGGGCGGTCACAAAATGCTCTTTTTTGAAGGTGGGAGAACGCAATTTGTGACCGTGGGCATTATATATCCGCATTGCGGCGATGGTAAAATGAAGCATCCCTCTCAGGCAGGATTTTTATGACAGATGACTTTCAGCTTCGTGCAATCAATACTATCCGCTTTCTTTCAGCGGATGCCGTGCAGCAGGCCAATTCGGGGCATCCGGGTCTCCCCATGGGAGCGGCGGCGATGGCTTTTACACTGTGGACAAGACACCTACGCCACAACCCGCGCAACCCAAAATGGGAAGGACGTGACCGCTTTATTCTTTCAGGCGGACACGGTTCGATGCTTCTCTATTCCCTGCTCCATCTGACAGGCTATGACTTGCCCCTCGATGAGATCCGCAATTTCCGCCAGTTCGACAGCAAAACGCCGGGACACCCGGAGTACGGCTTGACATCGGGGGTCGAGACGACGACCGGTCCCCTCGGTCAGGGGTTTGCGACTGGCGTCGG
>DATFET010000356.1:0-6029 GCA_035250835.1 Anaerolineales bacterium | reverse complement strand
AAGGAATGACACCGCCACCCAAGCCGGAGAAGGTGGAGAAGCGCGACGGCAAGCTGGTGATCGTCGAATCGCCTGCCAAAGCCAAAACGGTGAGCCGTTATTTGGGCAAGGGTTATACCGTCCGCGCCTCGGTAGGACATGTGCGCGACCTGTTGAAGTCACAACTTTCTGTGGATATCGAGAACAACTTCGCGCCGAAATACCGCGTACCCAATGAGAAGAAGGAGGTTGTCAAGGAGATCAAGAAGCTTGCCCAAAAGGCAGAGGAGATCTATCTGGCGACCGACCCTGATCGAGAAGGGGAGTCCATCTCGTGGCATCTGCTTGAAGCGGCGCAGATCGACCCCGACCGCGCCAAACGGGTTGTCTTCCACGAGATCACTGAGTCAGCTGTCAAGGAGGCGTTCTCGCATCCCCGCCATATCAACACCGACCTGGTGGATGCCCAGCAGGCGCGCCGCATCCTGGACCGCCTGGTCGGGTACAGCATCAGCCCGATCCTTTGGGAAAAGGTACGCGGCCGCCTCTCGGCCGGACGTGTCCAATCGGTGGCGCTCAGGCTGATCGTCGAGCGGGAGCGCGAGATCGAGAATTTCGTCCCGGTCGAATACTGGTCCATCCACGCTGAGCTGCAGCCCGATGGACTGAAATCCACCTTCCTCGCCAAGCTGACCCGGGTCGACGACAAGGAACCGGAGCTTCCAAACGAAGATGCGGTCAAGCCAATCCTGACAGATCTCGAGACTGCTGCATTTTCCATTACCAAAATCAAGCGCGGCGAACGCCGTCGCAAGCCTTCCGCTCCGTTTACAACTTCCACGCTACAGCAGGATGCCTCGCGCAAACTTGGATTTACAGCCAAACGCAGCATGGCTCTGGCGCAGGGACTCTACGAAGGCCAGGATGTGGGCAATGGCGGCGCCACAGGTCTGATCACTTATATGCGTACTGACTCGACCAACGTTTCCACGTCTGCCCAGCAGGAAGCGCGCCAATACATCAACGGCAAATACGGCAAAGATTACCTGCCGGCGGATGCTCCTCAATACAGGACACGCTCAGCTAACGCCCAGGAGGCGCATGAAGCCATTCGCCCGACTTCGGTAATGCGCGAGCCGGAACAGGTCAAGGAATATCTCGAGCCGGCCATGTACAAGTTGTATCGCCTGATCTGGCAGAGGTTTGTCGCCTCGCAGATGGAATCCGCCGTCTATGACACGCTGCAGGTGGAAGTGACCGGGAAGACTTCGGAGCATGAGTATTTGCTGCGTGCCTCCGGGTTCTCTGTGAAATTCGCCGGCTTTTTAGTCGTGTACGAAGAAGCAAAGAACGAGGATGTCAGGACTGAAGAGGATGAGGAAAATGTCCGCATACCGGCGGGGATTGCAGAGGGACAAAAGCAGGAGTTGATTCGCCTGATTCCCGAGCAGCACTTCACACAGCCGCCGCCGCGCTATTCAGAGGCATCGCTCGTCCAGGCCCTGGAGGAGGATGGCATCGGCCGTCCGTCCACATATGCGCCGACGATTTCCACGATCCAGCAGCGCGGCTACGTGGTCCGTGAGGAGAAACGCCTGATCCCAACCGAGATCGGCATGCAGGTCAATGACTTGATGATGCAATACTTCTCAGATATTGTGGATTACCAGTTTACAGCCCGCATGGAAGAGGATCTGGACATGATCGCTTCCGGGCAGGCGGAGTGGGCAGAGGTGATCCATGAGTTCTATCATCCGTTTGCGGAGGATCTGAAAAAAGCTCAGGCGGAGATGCCTGTTACTAAAAGCGGACCCGAGCCGATCGGGCGGCAGTGTCCGGAAGACGGCGGCGAGCTGGTCATCCGTTATGGACGCTTTGGCAAATTCATCTCGTGCTCGAACTTCCCGACCTGCCGCTATACTGAGCCGTGGCTCGAAAAGATCGGTATCCTGTGTCCCAAGGATGGGGGTGAGCTGGTCGAGCGCAAGACGCGCAAGGGACGCACATTCTTCGGCTGCGAAAATTATCCGAACTGCGATTTCACCTCCTGGAAGCGGCCGATCCAGCCGCCCTGTCCGAAGTGTGGTGGATTGCTGGTCATTGCCAGTAAGCGGGAGGCTCAGTGTACAAATTGCCAGGAGACCTTCCTGCTCGAGGCGGTTGTTCCTGAAACAGTTGAATAGGAGATAATTATGGAGTTTGCGCCCCTTCCATATCTTGATCCGGGGTCCGGAAGTTTTTTGATCCAATTGCTGATCGCCACGATCCTCGGCCTGGGCATCGCGTTGCGCGCCTCCTGGTCGAAGATCAAAGGATGGTTCGGTATCAAGCCAAAAACAGATGAAGATGACGACGACGCTGCACAGTAAGGAGCAGCTTCCCGCCTCTTTCCGCGACCCCAGCGGATTCCTGTTTACCCGCGGCGGTGTCCTCTACCGTCACGTCAATCAGCGCTACGAACAGGAATACCTGCGGTTGATGGAATCGGGGTTATATGAAAAGCTCATCAAAGCCGGGCTGCTGATACCGCACGTGGAAGCAGATCATATCCAGGTTGAGTTGGAATCTTGCTTCAAGATCATCCAGCCGGAACGCATTCCTTTCATTTCATATCCCTACGAATGGTCATTCGGACAGTTGAAGGATGCGGCGCTGACGACGCTGTCCATTCAGAAGCGCGCCTTGAAATTGGGCATGTCATTAAAAGATGCGAGTGCCTATAACATCCAGTTCGTGCGCGGAAAAGCGACCTTGATTGATACGCTCTCCTTTGAATTCTATAAAGAGGGACAGCCCTGGGTCGCCTATCGCCAATTCTGCCAGCATTTCCTTGCGCCCTTATCGTTAATGGCACTGAAGGACATCCGCCTAAACCAGTTGTTGCGTGTATACATTGATGGGATACCGCTCGATCTGGCGAGCGGATTGCTTCCGTGGAAAACGCGAGTCAACTTTGGGTTGATGACACATATCCACCTGCATGCAGGGGCGCAGAAAAAATACGCCGGGGAAGAAGTGAAATCACGTGGCGGCTCGATGAGCAAACAGGCGATGACCGGTCTGATCGAAAGCCTCGAGTCTATGATCCGCAAGTTGGAATGGAAACCCGGCGGCACAGAATGGGGAAACTATTACGACATTACCAATTACTCCGAGACTGCCTTCGAGCATAAAAAAGGATTGGTCAATGAATGGACAAACCGCCTACAGCCCGCACTTGTGTGGGACCTGGGCGCGAACAACGGGGTCTTTAGCCGCGTAGCTGCCGACGCAAATGTGCGTCCCCAGGTGATTTCGTTCGATATCGATCCGGCTGCGGTGGAGCAAAATTATCGCCAGATGAAATCGGAAAAGCACGAGAGGCTTCTGCCGCTTCTGCTGGACCTGACGAATCCCAGCCCGGCCATCGGCTGGGCGAATCGTGAGCGCGACTCCTTCGGCGGCCGCGGACCGGTGGATCTGGTCCTGGCATTGGCGGTCATCCATCACCTGGCGATTTCGAATAATGTGCCGCTCTTGCAGCTCGCAGATTTCTTTGCAGAGACTGGAAAATGGCTGGTGATCGAGTTTGTTCCCAAATCAGACAGCCAGGTGCAAAAGCTGCTTGCTTCGAGGGAAGACATCTTCTTCAACTATACGCGCGACGGGTTTGAATCCGCTTTCAGCACGAAATTCAGGATTGATGAGGCTGTTAATGTTAAAGGGTCTGAGCGTGTGTTGTATCTAATGGAAGCCTTGTAAATATCTTGGTGAATTTCAAGAATTGTGGTTCTTTAGTCTTTGCAGCCGTTCGCTGCGCGAAGACGCAGTGAAGGAAGCCAGACCTATCACGAGAATTCCCAAAGAACCAGAGTTGTTTTATGCAAGGGATGGTATATAATAAAGCAGACATCTCCATCAAAAAGGAATGAGCCATGGAAGCTGTAACTGCAATGACTAAAAATTACATGCAAGATAGGCGAGCAATGCTCATTTTGGGTGTAGTACTGGGATTGATCCTCGGTCTACTCATTGGCTGGGTTCTCTGGCCTGTGCAATATACCGATGCCACACCCGAAGCTCTTCGTGCAGACATCCAACAGGATTACCTAAGGGCTACAATCGACTCTTACTATCGTAATGGCAACACTGATCTGGCAATGGATCGTTACAACAGCCTGGGTGAGGACGCTGCAGGTACCTATGGTGCACTTCTTACAGACCCCGGCTATTTGAATCCGGCGGACATCCAGGGATTTGGACAAATGGTACAAGCCGCGACAGGTCAGCCGATCGTTGTACCGCCTCCCGGGGAAACCGGGACTGACACGACGAGTCAGTTCGTGATCTTTCTCGCAGTTGCAGTTATTCTGGTCCTTCTCGTGGCTGGTGGACTTTTCCTCTACCGATTGCTCCGAAAAAATACAGGACCCGTGACACCGGTCATGCAGGGGGCTGAGGTCAGCCGTCAGGCTGAACGTACGGATTTCCAATCCATGGGGCTTGCTACTCCCATCACACAAACGATGACCACATATGTCCTCGGTGATGATCTGTATGATGAGTCGTTCAGCATCGATACCGGGGGCGGGGAATTCCTGGGCGAATACGGTGTTGGCGTCTCTGAAACGGTCGGCGTCGGTGAACCGAAGAAGGTTTCTGCCTTGGAGGTCTGGCTGTTCGACAAGAACGACATCAAGACCGCGACCAAGGTGCTGATGTCTGAGCACGCCTACAACGACCCTGCCATCCGTGCCCGCCTTGAGCCGAAAGGCGAACTGATTGTTGTCAAGCCGCAGGAGCAGGTCCTGCTCGAGACTGCCACCCTGCAGCTGCTGGCGACCGTTGTGGATATGGAGTATGGTGCCGGCGCGGCGCCGCAAAAGAGTTACTTCGACCGCATCACCCTGGAGCTGGCGGTCTGGCCGCGCAGCGGACAGTAATCCCTCACTGAATCAAAAAGAGACCGCAACATCTGCGGTCTCTTTCATCTTAAGCGTATATTACTCGATCTTCAGGATTTTGAATTTAAGTTTGCCGCCCGGTGTCTCCGCCTCGACCACATCCCCGACTTTATGGTCCATCAATGCCCGCCCGATGGGGGATTCGTTGGAAATCTTGCCGTTGCGTGGATTCGCTTCCTTGGCGCCGACCAGATAAAAAATCTCCGGATCGTAATCCGCCTCCTGGACGGTAACCTTGTTCCCGACGTTCACGACATCAGTATTTGCTTTCTCGACGATAACAGCCGTGCGCAGGACGGCTTCGATCTCCTGGATCCGCCCTTCGAGAAATGCCTGGTCTTCCTTGGCTTTATGATAATCCGCGTTCTCGGAGAGGTCTCCCATCTGGATTGCGGAACGCAGTCGTTTCGATAACTCCTCGCGGCGCGGCCCGGTCAGCTCTGCCAGCTCAGCCCTGAGTTTCTTTTCACCTTCCTGGGTTAAGTAAGTGTGTTGTCCTGTCATCTTCGCACCTCACATTTATGGTTTTTCCAAAGGATTGAACAGTTTTTGATATTCCTCAATGGCGTAACGGTCTGTCATGCCGGCGACATAGTCGCAGATCGTGCGTTCCAGACCACGTTTATCAACATAACTCTGAACAGACTCGGGCAGCATGAGCGGCTCTGAGCGATAGGCATTGAAGAGCTCCGAGATGATCCGTTCAGCCTTCACCTGCATCCTTACCACTCGATAATGGCGGTAGAGATTCTTATACAGGAAATCCTTGAGCTCACGGTTGCGCCTCTGCATTTCCTCACTATAACCAATGACATTCTGTTTTAGTTTCTGGACGTCGAGCGCGGATTTTACCTGGCTTTCCCGCAGATGCCTGTCGGTCGCTTCGATCATATCCGTGACCATGAGCCCAACCAACTGGCGGATCATGCGGTGACGCTTGATATCGTCGAGTGCCGGTCCCTGCCATCTGTAGGTCTCGCGCAGGATCTCCCAGAGCGAAATGCCATCCAGCATGTGCGGCGTGATCATCCCGGAGCGCAAGCCATCGTCGAGGTCGTGGGTAGTGTACGCCAGCTCATCCGCTACGTTGGCGATCTGGGTCTCGAG
>DATFET010000347.1:0-2340 GCA_035250835.1 Anaerolineales bacterium | reverse complement strand
AGAGCACCAGAAATCGATGAGTCTCGTCTGCCTGGAGTAAATATGCAATCGTGGGAATCACATACGCCAGATGGGCAGCCAGAAGGAATTCACCAAAACCACGGTTGCGGAATGGAGGCAAGGCGTACGCCAACACAAAGGCAAGGGAAACCAACAGGAATGAAAAGGAAGCTGGCGACAAATGCTGGTTGTTGAATAGGATAAAGGCAAATACTGCGACAGCCGTGAGCGAAGCGATCGAAACATAGAGCGCGTTGTTGCGCACGACCGAACGCCCGCGCCGCGTTTCGTTTTCTGTGAGCGGCTCTACGTCGAGACGAAAGACCTCCGACAGCAGGCTCATACTGACCTGTGCAAGCATAACGCCTGCCAGACCCAGCCAGAAAGAATCGGGCCTGAAGGGTTTACCGAGATAGTTGGCAATACTCGCACCGAAGCAATACGTTAGCGCGGCGAGGAGCACGTACAGAGGACGAGAGAGGCGGAGGATGGTTCTCAATTTAGGATTTCCAATGTTTTGACAAGCTCAGTCCGAGTTCTGGATTTGCGATTTGTTCAACACAAGTACACCCAGCGGGAAAAGCCTGCATGGATCAACTTGTCAGGAATGACTTTTCAACAGGAATTCTTCCAGCCTTTCCACGGCCTGAGGCAGGTTCCTGCGCCCCAAGCCGAGGCGGAAGTGATTGCGGGCATCATCATATACCGAGCCGGGCAAAAGCAAAACGCCTGCTTCCTTGACCAGCTCATCACAAAACTGATCCACATCCCTGCCGAGATAACGCGGGAATGCCATCGATCCCGCCAGCGGACGAACCCAGCTAAAAAGTGATGGGTGACGTGTGAAAAGCTCATCGATGACAATAAGATTCTGACTGATTATATCGAGGTTGCGCTGCACAAGTCTCTGACTGTTGCGCAAGGCGACCTCTGCCAGAAATTCACTCGGAGCTGAATTGCAGATTGTGGTGTAGTCCTTGAGCGAGGCCATCTTTTCGTAGATGGTTCTGTTCTTTGTAGCGATCCAGCCGATGCGCAGGCCGGCCAGGCCATAGGTCTTGGAAGTCACGCCCAGGGATATAGCGTACTCGCCATAATCGCAGGCAGCAGGCAGACGTGTCGCGGGGTCATATTCTGATTCGCGATAGACTTCATCCGAAAAAAGCATTAGCTTGTTTTCCTTTGCGAACTTATGGACAGCCTCATAATCTTCGCGTGACATCAGATAGCCGGTGGGGTTGTGCGGTGTGTTGAGAATAATGGCTTTGGTATTCGTCCGCATGAGGTGGCGGAGTTCATCCAGATCGAGCGCCCACTTGTTTTCCTGCCGCGCTCGCCACGGGCTGACATCACAGCCGGCTGCGCGAGCCACCTCTGCCAGCGATTGATAGCCCGGCGAGTGGACGATGACATGGTCGTATTCCTGGAAGGCGGCAAACATGAACAGGTAGATCGCCTCCTCAGCGCCGGAGTGGACGAGAATCTCCTCCGGCTGGATCCGATCATATAGCCTGCAAATCTCTGCGCGCAGCGCCGGGCTTCCCTGAGATTCAGTGTAGCCGAGCCAGACCTGCTGTAATTTTTCGGCAGCGCCCGGTTCAAAATCAAGCAGTTCCGCGATGGACATGGCTTCACAGTCTGAGGAACACAGAAGATATTTCGTGTTGAACTCGTATTTTGCGAAGTAACGTTCGAGTTTGAATGGAGGGAGATTCATACAGACCTGCCTACTTCAACGATTTCTTCATATCACGAATATGGGTAAGATGATGGATATATAACATTTTGATCATTTCACGGAGCACAGTTTGACCCAAAAACGGGTGGCGGCCGGTAATCACGAGTTCGCTTTCCTTCAAACCAGAGACCCACTCCACTGAGTGGGCACGCACCTGCCTGTATTGCTCCAATAATTCCTGGGGGTTCATCTCCTTCGTCCGCTCCTGCATGGCGGCGTTGTAGCGGTCGATGGAGAAATCGTCCGGCGAGCCCAAACCTCCCTGGCGGATCTGCTCGAAGAGTTTGACCAGTCCACGCTCGGAAGTGACAAGGTGTGAGAGCACGTTACGGACCGTCCAGGTGGTCCCTTCGGTGTAGACATCCTGGCGCCATTCATCTTCACTGAGGCTGCTAAAATAGGAGTGGATTTTTTCTCCTTCGGACTTCAGTTTCTCTGCCAGCTCGGCGGTTTCAGACATTTACCAATCTCCTTCAGTTTATGCTTCGACTATGATCACCGCGAGTTATACAAGCGAATATCCACCATCCACGACGATGGTTTGTCCGGTGACGTATTCATTCTGTAATAAAAATTCGAGTGCAGAGGTAACTTCGTCGGTT
>DATFET010000346.1:0-4376 GCA_035250835.1 Anaerolineales bacterium | reverse complement strand
AATAGCGGTTCTTGCGTTCCATCATTTCCTGGATCTGTTCTTCTGAATACACCCGTTCCTTCAGAATGATCAACAAAGACTCGCGGCGCGGGATGCCGCGCAACGCTTCATTTTCCTGGCGGGTGAATTTTATTCCCAGTTCATCTGCAAGACGCTTCCAGCCTTGATAGTGGTACTCTGCTGTGTCAGTCAATACCCCGTCGAGGTCAAAAATAAAGCCTCGAATCATACTGCCTCAAATTCTTCGCCTGGTGCTGGTGCCAGCAATTCGTTCAATCGCTTTCCACTGTTTGCAATGAAGTTTCCGGCTTCGTGATCTCCACGACTTGTATTTTCCCCCGGAATAAAAATCTGAATGTAAGTCGCTTCCAATGAGCTGGCAACCTGGGCTGCGTAGACCAGCCTTGAGAAGTCACGCACAAACCTCCAAAGCCAAAGACCACTGCCTGCCATGTCCCGCCGGCTGAGGCGCCGTGAATCCCATCCCCTGCATTGTTGCGCACGTCGCGCAGGTCCGCTCGGACAGCGCGGATGAAGTGTTCATAGGCGTCGTCCGACTTGTTCACGTCACATGCCATGATCGCCTGAATGGATGGACCCAGCGAAGAACCGTAGGTGTGGTCGGTCCGCGGAGTGTAGTAATCATAGTTGATGAGGACCTGCTCATCAGTAAACTCATCACGCAGGAGATAGAGAAGCATCAGAACATCCGGCTGCTTGATGACCTGCGTTTCGTTACAGCCTTCGATGCCAAAAAGCACTTGAGCAGAGATATCGCGCGGCTCCAGTGCTGCCAGGTCAACGTCCCTGCGCTGAAAGTAGCCTTCGAATTGCTCGATCAGGCCGTCAGAGCGGAGCGGAAGAAAAATGCGGGTCGAGACCTCCTTCCATTGGGCAAGCCGCTCACGGCTGAGTCCGAGCCGCTGGGTTAATTCATCGGCTTTCGAAGGAGCATTGGACCTCAGCCAGTCCAAAACATCCAGCGCGCTCTGCAGATTCCACTGTGCCATACGGTTGGTGAAAAAATTATTGTCGACGTGATCGTGGTATTCGTCCGGACCGATCACGTCTGTGAACTGATACATTCCGGTCTCAGAATTCCATTCAGCCCTCGAAGCCCAGAATTTCGCGGTGTCAAGCACCAGCTCGGCGCCCTTCTCTATGAACCAGTCATCATCCTCTGTGATTTTCCAGTACAGCCGGGCAGCATAGGCAATATCCGCTGAGATGTGGATTTCGATATCGCCGGTCCAGATGCGGATGTGTTTGGTGCGGTCGGCATAGTGAGGAACCCAGGTGGGCGTGACCTCATCACCTGTATCCGCGCTCTCCCAGGGAAATTGTGCGCCCTCGAAGCCGTTGGCCTGTGCCTTTTGGCGCGCGCCGGGCAAACGCTCGTATCGGTAATCGAGCAGGTTGCGGGCGATGTGCGGCGCTGTATAAATGAACAGGGGCAGCATGAAGATCTCGGTATCCCAGAAGGAGTGCCCGTGATATCCGAATCCGGAGAGAGTTTTCGCACCGATGTTGACGTGCGGATCGTGACGAGGAGCAGCGATCAACAACTGGAACAGGTTGAAGCGGATGGCTAGCTGGGCTTCATCATCGCCTTCAATCTCGACATCGCAGCGCTCCCATTCGCGCGCCCATGCTTGCCGGTTCGCTTCGAAAGCAGAATTCCAGCTTTGAATGGAGCGAGCATGCTCCACTGCCATTCTGACGGGCTGCTCGGTGTCGCGCGAGGTGGCGATCCCGACGATTTTTTCGAGGGTGATTGCCTCACCGCGTTTTGCCATAAAAGAGTAGCTCAAAGTTGGGACGTTCTGCGCATCCCAGTATTCAAATTTGTCTGCATCAGGACTGGACCTAAGGCTCATCGCCATCCCAAGGTCAATGCCGGTCCCACGCGTTCGGGTATGGAGATACCAGACTCCATCTTCCATCCCCTGGTCAACCCAGTACCAGTGCAGGAATCCTTCGTTGTCCTTATAGCCGTTGAGACTGGAACGGATTTCCAGCCTGCCTTCAAAATCAGGAATAACCCTGCAGCGCAGGCAGAGCAAGTGTTCATCATCCATCGATGCGAATCGCTCAAACATCAAGGTGGCGGAGTCGCCGGAGGGTGAGCGCCAGCGGACAGTGCGTATCAACAGTCCTGATTGCATATCTAAATGGCGCTCAAATTGTTCTATTTCACCTCTGTCGAGTGCGAAACGTTCCTCATTCAGATAAATTTGCAGCGGAAGCCAGTCCGGTGCATTGGCAAGCTCAGTGAAAACCAATGGCACGTCGTCGAATAGGCCGTGGACGAATGTGGCGCGGCCATCGCCTGGATAGCCTTCCTCAAATGCGCCGCGGGTGGAAAGATAACCATTCCCAATGGTAAAAACCGTTTCCTTATGGAGCAGTTTTTCAGGGTTGAAATTTTCTTCAACGATTTTCCACATATGATCTTATTTGAGTAAAAGGGGAGTACCCATCCCGGTCATGCAGGGAACGGCTGGAGTAGTCGAGTCTCTGTCACGAGGCTGCCAGATCTTCCATCACCGCGTGGTTGGCGGCAAAGGCGATCAGCGCAGCTCCGAAAGCAAATGCCAGCATGAATGCCAGCGTTCCGATCATGAGAGTGATCCCGAGCAGGGACGCCAGCACAAGCACAAGTATCCAATTTCTCCTCACAAAGACGAACGAGTTTCGCATGGCTTGACCTACCAATGGCTGCTCCTGTTCGAATAGAAAGGGGAGCAGAAAAATCTGGAGCAGGAACCACCCAAGCAGCAGGGCAACATAAAGTCCCTGCATGAAGGAAGCCAGGTCAGGATTGCCAACCCATTTGCCGGTCAGATAATAATCTACGGCGAGCAGCCCAACCACCAGGAGATTCAGGCCTCCCCAGCGCCAGGCGGGATTCCAATAGTGGAGGATCGCCTTCAAAAAATCCTGTTCGGTGGCGAGCTCATCGCGGGCGATGCGGTTGCCATAAAAGAACAAAGCCACAATTGCCGGAGGACCGGTAATGATCAGAAGCTGTCCAAGTAGGAATAACAATTGAACGATCAGGATCGTCCACAGCTCCTTCCAGACATCCCGAAAAGCCAATCCCATGATTCTCAGCGCCATGTTCACCTGTCGTCTCACACTTAACGATCAGCCTTTAATGCCTGTATACGCCACACCCTCGACAAAATATTTGCTGAAGATGAAGAAGAGGATCATCACCGGGATGGCGTTGAACATGGCGCCTACCAGCGTCAGGTTCCATTGCGCCTTGAACTGCTGCTGGAAGATGCTCAGCGCTACGTTGAGCACATACTTGTCGGCGGAATTCAGATAGAGAAGCGGCTGCAGGAAGTTATTCCACATCGCCTGGAACTGGAGGATGAAGACTGTCAGCAGGGCGGGTCGCGCCAGAGGCAGGATCACGTTGCGATAGATCTGCGAATGTCTGGCGCCGTCTATCACGGCCGCCTCTTCCAGGTCCCTGGGAATGGATTTGAAGAACTGGGTGAGCAGAAAAATGCTCCCGGCACTGACGGCGCCCGGGATGATCAGCGACCAGAAGGTGTTGATGAGGCGCAGTTTTGTCATCAACACATAGGCCGGGATGAGCGTCACAGCAGTGGGAATCATCATGGTTGCCAGCATGAAGGCAAACACGGCATTCTTGCCCGGGAACTCCATGCGCGCAAAGGCATAGGCAGCCATAGAGCAAAAGATTACTTGCAGGATCGCCACAGTGACCGAGAGGAATGCAGTGTTGAACAGCCAGCGCGGGAACGTCCCTCCGTTGCCAAGATCGGTATTCCATACCCTTGACCAGTTCTCCACCAGCCACTCGTCAGGGAAAAAACTGGGCGGAAAGGCAATGATTTCCGAATCCGTCTTGAATGTACCCAGGGCTGCCAGGATGAAGGGCATGATCATCACTACTCCGATCAAAATCAGGAGCAGGTAGCGCAGGATTTTCCCCAGTCGATAAGACAGGGGTCTTTGAGGCCGCTGGGTGCCAACTTCCTTGAGAGTCTCGACTTTTACTGCCATGAGAGCCTCCTAGTACAGTTGTGTTTCACTTTCGATATACCGACGCTGCAGGAATGTAAAGAAGAAAATCAACACAGCCAGGATGAAAGCCAGCGCCGCGGCGTAGCCCATCTGGATCGGTCCCATGGAGCCCAGCGCCTCACGGAAGATAATAAAAACAGGTGTGAGGGATGTCCCCAGGGGTCCGCCCTTGGTCGCCAGGTAGACCTGGTCAAAGACCTGGAAGGTGCCGATCGTGCCCAGCACAACGACCAGTAATATGATCGGACGCAGGAGCGGCAGAGTGATCCGGCGGAATTGCTGCCAGGCATTGGCTCCATCGATGGATGCCGCCT
>DATFET010000290.1:0-4137 GCA_035250835.1 Anaerolineales bacterium | reverse complement strand
GCCGCCAAGAGTCTGACTTCATGAGAATTTCCGTCCGAAGTAAGGAATACATCGTTCCTGCCCTGTATTTAACTGTGACCCTCGGACTGATCGTTTTTATCATCAACCGCGATCTGCCAAAGGTGGGACATGATTACGGTTTCTTCCTCCCGCGCCTGTTGGATACTCATTTGCATCACAAGGTGAATGGCCTTGCCGTCCAATGGTATACCGCCAATTTTGGCGCAGGCACGCCGGCTTATCCGAACCCGCAGTACAGTCAATATTCCCTGCCGCAATTTCTTATGTTCATCATCAATCCATGGCTGGCGCTCATGCTCTCCCTCGTCACATATTCGGTGATCGGTTTCGCAGGTTTTTACATGTTCCTGCGGGATGAAATGGGATGGATCAGCGCCGCCTGCGCGCTGGGAGCCTCGTTCATCCTGGCGAATGGCTTTTTTGTCGAGCATGCCATTGTCGGTCATGTTGGCTTTCAACATTTTCCGCTGCTCGGCGTCATCCTCTTTCTGATATTTACAAAAAGGCTTGGCGTGTTACCCGCCTGCATCCTGATCGGACTCGTCATCGGAATGATCGTGAACCAGGCTGGTTTTGTGATCCTGATCATTTTTGTCCTTTCCCTGTTGATCACATTTCCGCTGATCTACCTGATACGACCGGACATGTTCAACCGAAGATTGTTCGCCACCCTGCTGACTGGCGGTCTGTTCGCCACGCTTTTATCGATCTCCAAAATCAGCGCGGTTATCGCTTTCATGCGCTTCTTCCCCAGGGTCATCGAGGATGATTATGGACAGACCTATACGCAGGGACTTCTCGGAATGCTGCGGCAGTTGACCGGCTTCAATTTCATCGTCCCCTATTATTTTTTTACAGGCCGGGACATGGAAGAAATACCTTTATTTTTTCAAGAGGGAGCTGGTGCGCAGTTCGGGATCTGGGAAACGAACATCTCCCTGTCACCCGGCCTGATCTTCCTGCTGCTTCTCGGCCTCGCATATTGGATTATTTCACTCAAAACCAGGACTGGTATTTCCCGAGGCAAGGCGATTGCGGTCCTGTTTCTATCCCTGGCAGTCTGGCTGGCAATTGACCTGACCCTGGCGCAGGGATGGTTATACAGTTTCCTCAAACCGCTGCCTGTGCTGCGGTCACTCCATGCAAATGTCCGCTACACTTCAGTATTTATTTTCCCGTCGGTGTTATTGGGAGCATTCACCTTCCACAAGGTTTTTAAGAAAAAAAAGACAGGCAATTCGGCGGCGTTTGTAATCGGCATCGCTACAGTCCTGATGCTCTGCCTGTATCTTGGGATCCCAGAGGATATACACGTCCGTAACTTCAAGCTGCGGTCGGCGCTGGCCGTCTATCCCCAAATAGACGCGGGTTGGAACTTTACTTTACAAAATGTGGCTGAGATCACGGATATGGAAGTATTCCTCGAAGAAGACAGCAATATTGCTTCGCAGGATCCCATGTTTGGCTATGAAGGGGAGTATTTCAATCCGAAGGTTACTCTGGGTCCTATCATGGAGCTACGCGCCGGTCACTACAACCTGACCAACCCGGCAGGCTATGTATTCCCGAAAGAAAACAATTTACAGCCCTTTGACTTGTTTCGGGAAGACCAAAAAGCAAATCTGGAGTTATTCATCAACCACAGACAGCCGAATTTCGAGAGTTCAAGCTGGCAAAAATTTGCAGATATTCTAAGTTTTTCAGCGGTGGTTGTATCAGTTTTATATTTTTTGTTGGCTGTGATTAAAGAAAGCATGAGATCGTTGTCTATTTATCTAAACAAAAGGACTTGACGAATGCCTAAAAAGATATATACTATAAATATATACTTAAGGAGATGAAATGGAAATCGCAAAACTATTCCAAAACGGCAAAAGCCAAGCGGTTCGATTGCCTAAAGAGTATCGCTTTAGAAGCGACCGTGTCTATATCAAACGCGTTGGAGAGGCTGTCGTGCTTCTCCCATATCAAACGCCATGGAAAACTATGTTGGATAGCCTCTCACTATTTTCAGAAGATTTTATGGAAGAACGGGATCAACCACCCACACAAAATCGCGAGGATGCGTTTTCATGAAATATATGCTGGATACCAATATTTGTATCGGTTTGATCCGTCAAAAGCCTATAAGTCTGATTGAGCGGCTTACGGATTTCGAGCCGGGTCTTATTGGCATATCAACGATCACCATCGCAGAGCTAGCCTATGGAGCACAGAAAAGTATCCGAGTTGAGCAGAATATGTTGGCATTGGAACAATTCCTTCTTCCCATTGAAATTGTGAATTTCGATCAAACTGCATCAGTTGTGTATGGTTTCGTCCGTGCTGTATTGGAAAGGGACGGCTGCACAATTGGCTCAATGGACATGCTGATTGGCGCGCACGCATTGAGCCTCGACGCGGTTCTTGTTACAAACAATACTGCCGAATTCGTGCGCATTCCCAATTTGAAAGTTGAAGATTGGATGTCATGACTCAACGAAAATCTCTCACACCCGAAGAAATCTCCGCCATCGTGGATGGATTCGAGCCAATTGACAGAGAAGAAATGGAAATGTTGGCGAAACTACCGCCAGGTATGCGTTGGCTTGTTAGCTATCGTAAATCTGAAGAAATTCGCGCTGACCTTCGAGACAAACTCAGAAAAGATTTTCCCGAACTCTCGCTGCCCGAAATCAATATGAAAGTATTGAGATCGTTGACGCCTGTGCGGATTGGAAAAAACTACTCCGAGCCCGCATATTACGGATGGCTAAGCTAAACAAAACCGCGCCTTACCCCTCTCCTTTTAGGAGAGGGGCAGGGGTGAGGTCAAGCAAGTAGGTTTGACCTCAATTTATGGCATTTGCAACAGTAAGAGAAAATTGGAAGATAACATGGCGCAAAATATTGAAGGATGCCTCTCTTTGATTGATGGATATCTACTTACCCACATTTTTCGAAACTTCGCCATTCGTTCTGTTCTGAAATGAAACAAGGTATCAAATGACAAACCCTCTCATACCACACAGTACCCCCTCGGGGCATTCCCCCACCCTCCTCAAACCTGCCAAGCCGGTGGGTATCATTGGCTACGGCGCCTACGTGCCGCGCTATCGCCTGCCTGCCAAAGAAGTCGCCCGCGTTTGGACAGGCGGCAAAGGCGGACTCCCTATTAAAGAGAAAGCCGTGCCAGGGCTGGATGAAGACGTGATCACCATGTCCATCGAGGCGGCGCGCAACGCCATGAAACGCGCTCAGATCGACCCGACTGAGCTGCGGGCGGTCTGGGTGGGGTCCGAGTCGCATCCGTACGCGGTTAAACCCACCTCCACCCTGGTCGCCGAGGCGATCGGCGCGGTCCCCAACACCCAGGCTGCAGACTGGGAGTTCGCCTGTAAAGCCGGTACCGAAGCCATGGTCGCAGCGATGGGACTGGTCGGCTCAGGCATGGGACATTACGCCATGGCGATCGGCATGGACACTGCCCAGGGCAAGCCCGGCGACGCGCTCGAGTACACCGCCGGCGCGGGCGGAGGCGCGTACATCCTCGGTCCAGCAGAGGAATCGCTGGCGGTCATCAATGCCGCCTACTCCTACGTCACCGACACTCCCGATTTCTGGCGGCGCGAATATCAGAAGTATCCCGAGCATGGCATGCGCTTCACAGGCGAGCCGGCCTACTTCAAGCACATTACCGAAGCCGCCACGCACCTGATGGAAGCCTCCGGCACCACCGCCAGGGATTACAAGTGGGCGGTCTTTCACCAGCCCAACACAAAGTTCCCGCAGCGAGTCGCAGGGCAGCTTGGATTTTCGATAGAGCAGATCGAGCCGGGCCTGCTGGTCCCTGTGATCGGGAATACCTACGCCGGCGCGGCCGTGATCGGACTGACCGCCACGCTCGACATCGCCCAACCAGGAGATCGGATTCTCATGGTCTCGTTCGGATCAGGAGCCGGCTCGGACGCCTTCGACATCATCGTCACCGACAAGGTGACCGAGCGAGCCGGGCTTGCCACGAAAACCCAGGAGTACATCAATCGCCGCACGGAGATCGATTACGCAACCTACGTGCGCTTCCGCGGCAAGCTGGCGATGAAGTAAAATCTCTCAAACGAGTTTATTATGCCCAAA
>DATFET010000289.1:0-8902 GCA_035250835.1 Anaerolineales bacterium | reverse complement strand
TGACCGATGATCGGCCGGAATACCGAAACGAGCTGCTGGCCTGGAGCCGAAAAGCTGTTGATGTCGTCCAGGGTTTTTACAACAGTGCCTATAGCGCATCTGACAGCCCAGAGCCGCGCTTCTCCTTCGTGCGCGGCGGTGATCACCAGGACGAACGGACAGGTGTTCCAAGCAATATCATCGGCGAATAGAACGCACCGTTGATAGGAACCAATAAGGAGTGATATGACCCAATCAATGACGGGTCGTGAACGCATGTTGACAGCTTTCCGTAGAGGAAAAGCGGATACGGTTCCCGTGTCTCCGGACATATCCGCGATGGTACCTGTCCGTCTGGCTGGACGGCCTTTCGATGAAATGTTCCTGGATAACCTGCCGCACAACGGTTATGCGTCTGCCAGCGTTGCCCAGGCATACGTAGACGCAGTCAAATATTACGGCATGGATGGCTGGTATATCTACGGCTCGATGCGGGAGATATCACCTGAGGACCGTCCACAATGGCAGTCCTGCCTCGAGCGTCTTGCGGATGGCGGGCAGGTAAAGTACGAAACGGCTCAAACACCCTATGGCGAGTTGACAAAAAAGACTCTTTATCCCGTGAGCGAACCGCCCTGGGAACAGGAGAAGCCGGTCAAGGACCTGCGCCGCGACTGGCCCAGGCTCCGCTCTTTGATGAGCGAGGATGGCAACTGGCGCTGGGATAAAACTTTCAGCGACCGCGAGCGCATCGGAGAGTTGGGCGTGTACTCAGTGGCGATCGGGATTCCCCAGGACTGGTGGTTCTTTCAGCGGCACGGGGGATATAACGTCATGTTTTACGATTACGCGGATGACGAAGCCTACATCCGAGAGATCTTCGAGTTCTATAGCCGTTATGCCCTGGCACGCGTCGAGGCAGCCTGCGCGGCAGGAGCAGACGAGATTATGCTGGGTGGTTCAGCGTCCAGCCTGAGCGTCAGCAGCCCGCGCAACTTCCGTAAGTTCGATCTGCCTTTTATCCAGAAAGCGGCGGAGGTATGCAGGAGGCATGGAGTCTTCTCGCACCTGCATGTCTGCGGTCGTTCCCGCAAGGTTGTGGAGATGGTTTGTGAGGAAACTGATGTCGATGTGACGGAACCGCTTGAGGAACCGCCGGGCGGCGATGTGGACATTGCCGAGATCAAAAGGCGTTATGGGAATAAGATATGCATGAAAGGCAATATCAACACCTTCGAGTTCATGCTGAGGGCAACACCACAACAGGTTGAAGAAAAGGCCAAACGATTGATCGACGACTGCGCCGCGGACGGAGGCTTCATCCTTTCCACCGGCGACCAGTGCGGACGAGATACACCGGATGCAAATCTGTTCAAGCTCGTGGAAGTAGCCCGTGAGTACGGACGCTATAACTAATCTCCACGGTAGGTCGTGATGCGAGATTGATCTCGTAAGAGTTGAATTATCTTTCAAAATCAAAAGCGACACCGCGCAGCGTGTCGCCCTTCAGGCACAGAAAAGGAAATTACATGGAACGCGGTGTTTACTTCGATGCATGGTTTCCCAATCAACATTGTTATCATCCCAGCCTGCCCGGCCGCCGCCTGCGGATGATCGATCATCTGGTCGATTATCGGGCAACAACACTCGTCTGGGCAGCCATGGGCGGCGGTTCGATATCGCTCCCCTATCTCGAGCAGGAAGCCTTCGCGCCGATCGACTCGCGCTTTCGATTCTATGGCTTCGTCAATGACAGCGAATTCATCCGAGAATGCCAGAAACATGGTATCAAAGTCTTTGGGATTGTTTTCGAGGTGCAGGGCTGGGAAGTGCCGGCGGAGTTGAATGAAGATGAGAGTCAGATCCTCGCCTTCAACGAACTGCGCGGCGTTGGCAAGCGGGTCTGGATGGGGCTGCGCGAGTTTTCGCAGAATCGCTATCCAAAGGTCTGGCCGCCTATTGAGAAGTATTTCCCCGAAGGTCTGGTCGACAGTGACGGGAACAAAGTCACCGATCTGATCGAGAACTGTGTCTCGCGCGACATCCACGGCGAGCCCTGTCATGCCCGCTGGGTGGAATGTCCTGATCGGGAGCACCAATGTTTCATGATGGATCGCAACAATCCGGTTTGGCGCGAATACCTGAAAGCGATTATCCGTATTCAGATAGATGCTGGGGTCAATGGCATCCAATTGGATGAAGCGGAAGTGCCTATCCAGAATTTTCAATATGGCGGCTGTTTCTGCAGGGACTGCATGAAAGGATTCAGGCAGTATCTGAAGGATTTGCCTGAGCAGCAGTTCCCCACAGAGTTACATGGCGTAGACCTGGAGACTTTCCATTACGGTGAATGGCTGCTCGCACAGGACTACGACTTCAAGACGAAGCGGGAGAGTACCCCGTTGTTCTGGGAGTATCACCGCTACCAAACCCGCCAGATTTACCGTTACTTCGGTGAGCTGGCTGACTACGCTCGTCAATATGCCGTGGAAAAAGGTCGGAAAGTTTTAGTCTCGGGCAACTTCTTCAACCTGGTGGCGCATTGGTATTACGCCATGGAGCCGAAGGTTGACCTGATCATCACGGAAATGCGCAACACGCGCTATCGCCAACCGGCCTGGTACCGCTATGTGGCCGGGTTCGCGGCAGGCAAACCGGTCATCGTGGCAGAGAATCCTTATGGCGGGGTCGTTCCAGATCTGGTTGAGATGCTCAAGGTTGGCAAGGGCTACGACTTGTTCCGCATGTCGCTGTATGAGGCTGCCGCACTCGGCGCCAACATGAGCGTCCCATACGGCGCATGGATGGGCAGTGTGATCCAGGATTCGTTCAATCCTCCGCATGAGTTATGTGTCGAGATCCAGAAATTCCTCGCCGATCACGAAGCGCTTTTCAGTCACAGGACATATTCAGAGATTGCGGTGGTCTACAGCGTCGAGACAGAATACCAGCGCGAGAGCGGGCGCGGCATATTCGCCGACAACCGCTTCAACGTTGAGACCAGTGAAGTGGGTCCCTTCTGGAACGTTTGCGAAACATTGAGCGATGCAGCTCAGCCCTACGATGTCATCTTCTTCCCCGATGGTGACCTGAGACCGGACACCTTAAAACCCGAATCCCTGAGCCAGTATCGCGTCCTCATCCTGCCGGACTGCCGCTACCTGACCGAAGCCCAGTCTCGGGTTTTGAGAGATTATTTGAAAAGTCGCGGACGTTTGCTGGTGATCAATGAATTGGGCGTCAATCTTCCATCTGAGGAGCGTGAGGCAATCCTGAATCATCAGCATACTCACTGTTTCGAGAACAGCGCGGGATTCAATCTGATCTGGCTCCCGTTTGGACAGCAATTGCATCTCTCCACACCGGAGAATATTGCCATCAATCTACAGCGTGTCGAGGCAGGAGTTGTAGTACATATCCTTCGATATGATTATGATTCAAAGCAGGATCACGTGGCAGCACTACATAAATTGAATCTTGAACTGCGATTGCCAAAGAAGTTCGGCAGCCTGGAAGCCTTCAGCCCGAGCGAGCCGCCGCAAGCTGAGTTGAAGCATTCCAACGATGTGCACCATCTGGCGCTAAAAAATCTTCCATTGTATAGCATTGTTTTATTGAAGGAACAACCGCTGGTCGAGTAGTACCCAGTTTGTGTTGTCAGAATATCTCAACCAACATATGAATTTAGGAGTCACACATGATCAGCAGAGAACAATTTGAATCTGCCCAGCAGCAGGCAAGGGAATATCTGACCCGCGCTGGGATTGTCATTACGCCGGAAGAGGCAGCCAAGATCGAGGTCGCTGACTTCGGCCTGAACGAGCTGGAGAGCACCGGTCTGGAATTGGTAGTCTATGTCAATACGGAGCGGGTCTGCGCCAAGGAGCTTGTCCTCTTCCCGCGCCAGACCTGTCCCGAGCATTACCACCCTCCAGTAGCTGGCGAACCCGGCAAGGAGGAAACTTTCCGCTGCCGCTGGGGCGAGGTCTATCTCTATGTGCCTGGTGAGGCAGCGCTGAATCCCAAAGCCCGTCCACCCAAGGGGCGTAAAGAGACCTATAACGTCTGGCACGAGATTGTTCTGGGCCCAGGCGACCAATTCACGTTACCTCCAAATACGCCGCACTGGTTCCAGGCCGGCGACGAGGGCGCAGTCGTGTCCGAGTTCTCCACTCGCAGCCGCGACGAATCGGACATTTTCACCGATCCGCAGATCCAGCGCGCATCCCAAGTCGCAGAGTGAGTCGCAGATCATCCATATGACAAAAATCCTGCTCGATACCGACATCGGTACCGATGTTGACGATGCCGTCTGCCTGGCGTATCTCCTGTCACATCCAGACTGTGATTTGCTCGGCATTACAACTGTCACCGGCGAGGCAGTGAAGCGGGCCTCATTAGCCAGCGTTGTATGCCGGGCAGCCGGGAAGGAACTTCCCATCTACCCGGGTGCTGAACATCCCATGCGCGGAGAGCAGCGTCAGGCAATCGCTCAGCAGGCGGAGGTACTGGCGCGCTGGTCCCATGAAACCAATTTCCCCATGAACCAGGCGGTAGAATTCCTGGCAGACACCATTCGCTCCAAACCCAACGAAGTGACTCTCCTGACCCTCGGTCCGTTGACCAATATGGGCCTGTTGTTCTCTACCCACACCGATGTGGCGGATCTGCTGGCAGGTTTGGTGATCATGGGTGGCAACTTTGATGAGACCGGACCGGAAGCAAACCGCATCGAATGGAATGTTGCCGCGGATCCACCCGCCTCTACAATTATTTATGAGACCCCCGTCCGGCTGCACCGTTCATTGGGATTGAACGTCACGCAGAAGGTGATGATGTCCGCCGAGCAGGTACGTGAACAGTTCACGGCGCCGATACTGCGCCCAGTGCTTGACATGGCTGAAATCTGGTTTACGGGATTCTATCCATCTATAACCTTTCACGATCCGCTGGCAGGGGCAACGATATTCGATAACGATTTGTGTTCCTATCAGCATGGCAGGGTTGGTTTGGTTGACTCGGACACACAGACGAAGACAACCTGGCAGCCGGGTGGAACCGAGTCGCCACATCAGGTCGCGGTGACAGTCGATGTGGATCGATACTTCCAGCACTTTTTCGATGTAGTTGGTTCTCGAGATCGAATCGTGAGTCGAGACTTCCTTGTAATGCCAGGAATAAAGAGGAAACAATAATGGATCAAAACATACAGCAGATCTACCAGGGGATCGTGGATGGCAGGCAGGACGTAGTCGAAACAGGTGTAGCTGCCGCGCTTGAGGCCGGTATACCCGCCAGAACGATCCTGGAGGAAGGGATGCTGGCTGCGATGGCAGAGGTTGGCCGGCAGTTCGAGGAGAGCGAATGTTATGTCCCTGAAATGATGGTTTCTGCACGGGCTATGAAGGCGGGTGTGACCAAGCTGCAGCCCAGCCTGAGACAAACTGACGTGCGGGCGGCCGGCAAGGTTGCTTTGGGAACTGTGAAGGGCGATCTTCACGACCTGGGTAAAAACCTTGTCGGAATGATGCTCGAGGGCTCAGGCTTCACGGTTCGAGATCTGGGAGTGGATGTCGACCCGCAGGACTTCGTGGCAGCCGCTGACGATGTGGATGTGATTGGTCTCTCCGCTCTGTTGACAACCACCATGGGACATATGCGGGAGACACTCAAGGCTCTCGAGTCAGCCGGCAAACGTTCGAAGGTCAAAGTGATCGTGGGCGGCGCGCCGGTGACTGAGGCTTTCGCCAGCCAGATCGGTGCGGACGGCTTTGCCGCGGATGCCAGCCGGGCAGTAGCGCTGACGAAATCACTTGTTTCACGATCTGATTGAAAAAGGTGGAAACAGGTCTATTAGAGGGAGTAGAAATTCAAAAAACAACTCCCGTCCGCGATCACCAGCGTATCCAAATGACCCAGAGGCGGCGTCAAACGCTACCCGCCAAGTTTCCCCCAGTCAGACCGCGTAGTGCATGGCACAAGACATTGACAGCTTTCGTAAAATCTTTTAACGCAAGATGCTCATTCGGGGTGTGGTCCAAAGCAGAATTCCCGGGGCCATATACCAAAGCTGGACACAGCCACAGAGGAGCAACGATGTTCAAATCGGCTGTCCCTGTTTTATAGATAAAACGCGGCTCTCCGCCCTGTGACCTGATCCCGCTTAAGAACATCCGCACCAGCGGAGTATTTTTCTCGCACACCCATGCAGGGATAGGGAAACCGATGGACTCCACGATGGCTCCTTCTGCTAACTCTCTGAGTTTTGCATACCAAACCTCTGGCGAAACATCCAGGGGGAGACGTACTCCAACATCCAATCGTGCCCACTGTTCAAAATCATTCGAGGCTGATTCCATTCCGCGCAATGTCAACAGCAATTGGTCAAAAAGTTTTTCCCTGTCGGCATTGAAAGAATCTACATAGGATTTGATCTTCAGCCATCTGTCGATCGCTGCTTCAGGCGCGGTTTGCTCTCCGCTTGCAGTATGTGCCTGTTCGCACCGGATGGTAATACTTGCCCCCGCGCTGCCTTTGTATCCCAATGTGATCCGATCCCATTGGGATGGCTCGCCAGTAATTGCAAAATTCGGTTGATATTGCTCTGCTGCAAACCGAGCGCCTTCCGAATCCCGCTCCTCCTCCACCGCTCCGATCACAATGAATTGCCAGCCCTCCATCGCGCCGACCCGAGCCACTGCATCGACAAAACACGCCAGAGGTCCCTTTGCATCCACCGAGCCCCGCCCGTATAAAACTCCATCATCTACATGCGCGGCAATCTGCCCGGGCACCGTGTCGATATGTCCAAGCAGAACAACCTGTCTGGGTCCTCGTCCCATCACGCCGACAGCATTTCCCGCCGGGTCCATAAACGCGTCGTCATAACCCAGAGATCTCATTCGTTCGACCAGCCATGCGACTGCATCTTGTTCCTGCCCAGACGGACTATACCGGGAAACCAGGCCGACTACTGTTTCAAACTCATCCATCCGCTATGCCTCACTTGAAATCAAATCGGTTGCCAGAACGTCCGTCAATACATCCACCAGTTGATCGATCTGCTGATACGAAATCACCAGCGGCGGCAACAATCGGATAACCGTCATCCCTGCATTCAACGCAATGATCCTTTTATTTTGCAGCGCCCTGAGATACGGCGCAACCTTCTGCTTCAGTTCAATACCAATGATCAAGCCAAGTCCACGCACCTCGCGAATTACAGGGGATTCGATCTTCTTCAACTTTTCCAACAAATACGCTCCTTTCGCCGCAGCCTGACCTGGAAGATCTTCATCTCGTATTACATCCAACGCTGCATTGGCTGCTGCACATGACAGCGGGTTTCCACCAAAAGTGGAGGCATGCACGCCCGGGATCAAATTCCTGACGGTGGGACCGATCAGTACCGCGCCCATCGGCAGGCCGGCTGCGATGGATTTAGCACAGGTCAGCAGATCGGGAATCACATTAAAATGCTGGATTGCAAACATCTTCCCTGTCCGTCCAAAGCCTGTTTGGATTTCGTCCACAATCAATAATGTCCCGCGCTCATCACAGACCCGCCGAGCAGCCTGGATATAATCTGCACTGGCAGGATAGACCCCGCCTTCACCCTGTACCACTTCCAAGATTACAGCAGCGGTGTCTTCAGTCACTGCTTTATCCAGCTCATGGATGTTGTTGTAAGGTACATGGTTGAACCCGGGCACGAGCGGCTCGAATCCTTCACGATATTTATTATTGAATGTCGCGGAGAGTGAGCCAAACGTCCTGCCGTGAAATGCCCGCATCGCAGCGACGATCTTTTTTCGCCCGGTTGAAATACGTGCAAACTTTAATGCAGCTTCAACCGATTCTGTCCCCGAGTTGCATAGAAAGACCCTGCCCAGGCCTGGAATGAGTGATGTGATTTTTTCCATTAAGAGGGCTCGCTGATCGTTGGGGAATGACTCGAATAACGTGATCAGAGTGGACGCTTGCCTGTAGATCGCCTCCGCAATCTTCGGGTGGGCGTGACCGAGATTGGCAACGCCATGTCCCGAAGAACAATCCAGATATTCCTCTTCGTTTACATCGTATAACAAAGCGCCCTGTCCACGCACAATGGCCAGGGCCTGCTTGGCATATACTCCTGAAGTATGTTGATTTTCAATTTCAATGATTTCATTCGCATTCATTGGATCACCGTTCCATTCCCAGCCAGGGCATTGGAGATAGGATTCTGGATTCTTCCGTCTGCGATGATTACGCGGCACACACCACCCTTGAGCGCTTCCTCCGTCCCGAGCAACTTCTTTTTCATACGACCCTGCGCCGCCTCACCAGCAACCGAAAGTTGATTCTTCGGCAGCTGCCGAATGAGTGTCGTCTCGTCCGGGAAGTTTTTCAGCAAACCAGGGACCGCCGTTAAGAGGATTAGCGTTTCAGCCTTGAGCGCGGCCGCAACCCTCGCGGCCGCGCAATCTGCATCCACGTTGAGCGCTTCCCCGATGCCACTGACCGCAACAGGCGCGATCACAGGCAGATAGCCGGCCCTCAACAACATTCGAAGTAAATCGTTGTTGACAGCTTCAATCCGGCCCGTGTAATCATCGCGGATGATTTTTCGTTTTCCGTTTTCGACGCTTTGAACGGAATCCTTGCGCGCGGCCTGGATCAGTTTCCCATCCAGCCCGCATAATCCAAAAGCATTGACACCCAGCCTGTGTAACTGTTCTGTCAACAGGGAATTGATCTTGCCATTGACCGCCATCAAAAAGATCTCCAGCGTCCTGCGGTCGGTGTAGCGCGAGGTATAGCCCGAAGGCGACGTAATCATCTTCGGCGGCATACCCAGTGATTCGCCAAGAGCATTGGCTTCCGCAGACCCACCATGCACAAAGACCAGTTGCCTGCCTTGCTTCAATAAGTCAGCAGCATC
>DATFET010000286.1:0-5418 GCA_035250835.1 Anaerolineales bacterium | reverse complement strand
AGATGGTTCATCGTCATGATATAAAACGGAGCCATCACAAAACCCCAATAGATACCCGAGATCAATGGCAGCCCGATAACCATCAAAAGAAAACCAAGATAGATAGGATTGCGCGTGAATCGGTAAATCCCGCTTGTAACCACCTGCTTCGTGGAGCCATGCGGGTCGAGCGTGGTACGCGCTTTCCTGAACTCAATCAGCGCGCCGATGCCTAACAGGAATCCGACGAATGTCAATGCCAAGCCAGCGTACCGCAAAATCGGTGGCGCCACAAAGGGGAGCGGAACAAAACGTCCCAGGAAATATGCAAGCACAATGAACAGCAACGCGATAACCGGTGGGTGCACCATCGGGCTGATGTTCGGACGATCCTGTTCTTTTGCCATAATGATTATGCCCAGTTCTCCAGAGTTTCTTTGACTTTCGCCAGGAACCAGTCTGCTGAGGCGCCATCCAGAATACGATGGTCGAATACGAACGAAAGATAGACCATCGGGCGGATGGCAATTGCATCGTCACCTGTCCCGCCCTCGGCGGGGATGACAATCACCCGCTTCTGCATTGCGCCGACTCCCAGGATCCCGCATTGCGGCTGGTTGATGACAGGGAAGGCAAATAACGATCCGCTGGTACCATGGTTGGTAAGGGTGAACGTCCCACCTTTGACGTCATCGGGCTGGAGCTTCCTGGACCGCGCCCGATTCGCCAGGTCATTGACCGAGCGCGCCATCGCCAGCAGGGACAGATTGTCCGCGCCCTTGATCACAGGGACGATTAACCCATCCTCTCCAAGAGATGTTGCCATGCCAATATTGACATCCTTGTGAACTAAAATACCCTCATCTGTCCAGGATGAATTGACGTTCGGGTATGCCTTCAGTCCTGCGACGATGGCCGCCATGAAATAAGCTGTGAATGTCAGCTTGACGCCATCCCGGGCGAAGATGTCCCTGTTTGCTGAGCGATGCTTTTCCACACGACTCATATCCGCTTCCATCACCGTCAGAACATGCGGCGAGGTATGCTTGGACATGACCATGTGCTCGGCGATCTGCCTGCGGATGACAGTATGCTTGATGAGTTGATCACCAGCAAGGGGTTTAAGGTTTGAAAGTTGAAGGGGAGAAGGTTGAACCAGTGGGCTTTGAACCTTTGACTTTTGACGTTCAACATAACCAAGCACATCATTTTTTGTAATACGCCCGTTCAAGCCTGTGCCCGCTACCTGCTGCAAATTCACTCCATATTCCGCAGCGATCTTTGCGACGACGGGTGAGATAAAGCCAACATCCTGTTTGGTCGAAGGCCGAATGTCCGTAGTCGCAGGTTGATGAGAAGCTGACACTTGGTCCTTCGGCAGGCTCAGAACATTGCTTTCGACTTTTGCCTCAGGTTTCATCTGACTGCCTGATACTTCAACTGATTCTCCAGGCTTGCCGATCAGCGCTATAACCGCCCCAACCTTGGCGGGAACTCCTTCCTCCGCAAGAATCTTCAACACTGTCCCGGAGGTCGGCGCGGGGATTTCCGTATCCACCTTATCGGTATTCACCTCCAGGAGCGGCTCCAACTCGTTGACCGAGTCACCCTCCTTCTTGAGCCACTTCGTGACAGTGACTTCCTCGACACCCTCACCTAACAATGGGACAAGTACTTTTACAGCCATAATCGCTCCTCTTTTTCACCGCAGAGACGCGGAGAGCACAGAGTTTTATTATTCTTTGAGTTTGTGAACTAATCGCTTGATACCATTCTTGAGGACTGTCACATTGAAATTCAGTATAAGACCAACCTGCCATCCACCAAGTCGCATATAAGTTAAGGTTTGTGCTTCATGAATGGGCAATATGGATTCAACAGCTTTAAGCTCAACCACAACCTCATTATTCACTAATACATCGATTCGATAGCCAATATCAAGTTTTTTGCTCTTGTAAATCACCGTAGAGCAACTTGACGTCTGAAGGGAATATTCCGCAACAAGAGTTCTGTACATAGACATTCTTCGTAGGCCGATTCGAGAAGTCCAGGACCAAGGTGGCGATGTACTTCAATTGCCGCGCCGATCACTGATTCAGTAGTTCTGTTTATGTCCAGCAAGTCACTCCGGTTTGTATAACGCACTTCTCTCACCTCAAGAATTCTCCGCGTACTCGGCGTCTCTGCGGTTAATAAATCGCGGGATAACGACCCGGATCCACCTCATGCATTATCTCGTAGACTACATCGAACACCCTCTCAGCATTCGGCTTGGACCAGTAATCGCCATCACTCCCATACGCGGGACGATGAGGCTTGCCCGATAGTGTCCGCGGCTCGGAGTCGAGATAATAGTAACCGCCCTGCCTCTCGATGACTTCCTGCATCATATAGGCAGTCGTACCCCCAGGCACATCCTCATCCAAAAATAGAATGCGATTGGTTTTCTTCAGGGATTCGACAATCCTGCCCTGAGTATCGAATGGCAGCAGAGACTGCACGTCCACAATTTCGACTTCAATGCCAGCCTTCGACAGCTTTTGGGCGGCGTCCAGGGCGATGCGACAGCAGGCGCCATAGGTAACCACTGTGCCATCGCTTCCTTCTCGAATCACCTCAGGCATGCCAAGCGGAACCGTGAACTCACCGATATTATCCGGCAGTCGCTCCTTGATGCGATAAGCGTTCAACACTTCCACGATCACGGCAGGCTCATCGGCTTTCATCAGCGTGTTATAAAAGCCGGCTGCCCGCGTCATGTCACGTGGCACCAGCACATTCATGCCACGCACCAGGTGGATGATGCCTGCCATGGGAGAGCCTGCATGCCAGACCCCCTCCAGGCGGTGTCCTCGCGTGCGGACAATGACCGGCGCAGCCTGTCCGCCGACAGTGCGCCAGTGCAGGCTGGCAAGGTCGTCGGACATGATTTGTAGTGCATACAGCAGGTAATCCAGGTATTGGATCTCGCAGATCGGCCGCAAGCCGCGCATTGCCATGCCGATCGCCTGCCCGAGGATCGTCACTTCACGGATGCCGGTATCGGCCACGCGCAGAGCGCCGTACTTTTCCTGCATCCCCTTGAAGCCCTGGTTCACATCCCCCAGGAAACCGACATCCTCCCCGAAGGCAATCACGCGCGGGTCGCGGCCCAGGATGGAATCGAATGCAGCGTTCATGATTTCGAAGCCCATCACGGTCGGCGACGAATCAGAATAAGCAGGCTTGATTTCCTTCACAGCCAGCGCCTTACCCGTGTGGAGATACGAGCCATACCGCTCCGTGTTGATCTCATCCTGTTCATTTTTCCACTGGACCAGCACCGCTTTGGATGGATTCGCTTCATCCCGCAGCGCTCTCAGCGCTTCATGCGCAGCGCCATGAACATCCCGCCTGAGCGGCGCAGGCAGGGCAGCGAGCCGTTCCCGTATCTGTGTCAGCTCTGAGGTGTGGGACGAGCTGCCCGCGATCTCATCGAGCATGTCCATTACCTGGCTGCGCTCTTCCAGTATTGGAGCGAGGTAGGCCTCCCAGGCAAGCTTGCGGATTCCCTCCACAGCCGCGTAGTCCTCTTTTTCGAGTGCGGTCAGCTCGGGGTCCGATGCGATGCGTCTTTCGATCATCCATTCGCGCATCTTGCGGAGGCAGTCAAATTCCTCCTCAAACTTGAGCCGCTCGGAAGTCTTATACCGCTCGTGGCTTCCAGAGGTGGAATGCCCTTGCGGCTGCGTCACTTCGACGACATGCACCAGCGCGGGGACATGGTGCTCACGTGCAATTTCAGCCGCGGTTGCATACATTTCGAGCAGCGCAGGATAATCCCAGCCGCGTACCTGGTAAAGCTCATACCCGCGCGGACAATCAGGCTCGGGACATGGCTCGCGCTGGAAGCCGTGTAAGATCTCGTAAATATTTTCCTTGACCATCTGGAATTGGTTGGGGACCGAGATGCCATAGCCATCGTCATAAACCGTGATGATCGCCGGCGCCTGCAGCACGCCGATGGCATTGACCGACTCCCAGAACATCCCCTCCGCCGTGGAGGCGTTGCCTATACTTGCAAACGTGACCTCATTGCCGTTTTTCGAAAATTGAGTGGATTCCTTAAGCTCTTCGAGCTGCCGATACAGGACAGACGCGTAAGCGAGGCCTACCGTGCGCGGCATTTGTGCGCCCGTCGGCGAGACATCAGCTGAGGTGTTGTACATCTCGGTCTGGTTCTTCCACGATCCATCCGGGTTGATATAGCGGGAGGCAAAGTGCGCGTTCATCGATCGCCCGCCTGTATTCGACTCGTGATTGACGTCCGCATGGGCATATAGCTGGGCAAAAAATTCCTGGATGCTCATCACCCCCAGCATGAACATCCAGGTCTGGTCACGATAGTATCCCGAGCGCCAGTCGCCTTTTTGGAATGCACGAGCGATGGCGAGGTTGGCAAGCTCCTTGCCATCGCCGAAAATCCCGAATTTTGCCTTACCGCTTAATACTTCACGTCTGCCTATCAGTGATGCCTGCCTGCTCTGATAGGCAAGCCGATAATCCCTGATGATCTCTTCTTTCTCTAGGGGAAGTGCCACACTACCCTTTGTCCTGGGCATGTATCTCTCCTGATTTGAGTTGGTAGGGATTATAACAAATGGGTTGGTGATGTAGGGTGACCCTTTAAGGGATTTTCGTCACCCTGATCCCATAATAAGGGATTAGCATCAATGTATTCCGTTTTATTTTTTAAGTCATTGTCATTGCGGACGATATGCTCATAGTAATTACGTTGCCAGATCAACCTATCTTTCAACAAGGGGAGTAATCTTTTTGTGACGCGGGATTTAAATTGTGCGATGATCGCTCCCAGTGAGGCGGATTTCGATCCCTGCGGTAGGGGCGACCCTATACGAGTAATGGAACCAGTAGTCTTAACAGAAAGTACAGGATTATCTGAATGCACACCGTTCAAATCCTGACGGGTCGCCCCTACGTTGGCATGAAAAATCAAAATCCCATGAAGATGATTGGGCATCACAATGAATGCCCCCAATGCCAGGTAAGGAAACCTTTTAGGTACATTCAACCATTCCCATCGAACGATTTTCCCCGCATGATTCAATTTCATCTCCCCCTGCACCACCTCGCCAAATAAAGATTCTCTACGCCAAGCCACAATCGTTACAAAATAGGCGCCCGGTTGGGAATAATCATATTCTGGCAATCGTATGGAACGTCGGTGATGCTTCTTAGGATCAAATTTGGATTTTTGCATTTCAATCCGTTGCGGCTTCGATAATTTCCGACTCAGGTTTGTGAGGCTGGACTTTGCACAACTTGAACGCCCATTGCACGGACGGCCCGATCAGCAGGGCGAAGACAACCGTCCCAAATCCCAGCGGACCGCCGAGCAGCCATCCCACGGTTACGACAACCACCTCGATGATGGCGCGT
>DATFET010000274.1:0-6048 GCA_035250835.1 Anaerolineales bacterium | reverse complement strand
GTGGAAGTCTTCAAACAAAACCCTGACGTTCTGCTTGTCTATAGCGATATGCTCGCCGTGGATGAAAATAGCCAGACGCTGAATCTTTTGAAATATCGTCAGTATTCCCTGGAGGATTTGTTGTGCTTCCAGATCATCGGCCAGCCTGCGGTTTTCTTTCGGCGGGAAGCTTATGAGAATGCAGGCAAACTGGACATCTCATTCCACTATATGCTCGATCATCACCTGTGGATTCGGATTGCCAGGCAGGGCAGGGTTCTGCATGTGCCGCAAACCTGGGCAGCCGCGCGTTTCCACTCTCAGGCAAAGAACCGTTATCTGGCGGCAGAGTTCGGACGCGAGGCATTCCGCATTTTGGAATGGGCAAAAAACCAGCCCGGTTTGTCGGAAACGATGGCGCATGTTGAGAAGCGATCTCTCGCTTCTGCACACCGCGTCGACGCGCGCTACTTCCTCGATGCAGGTCGTCCGCGTGACTCGCTGCGTTCCTGGTTCACAGCGTTGACTATTCACCCACCGACCGCACTGAAACGGATGAACATTCTTGTATCGGCAATTTTGGAGCTAACAGGCTTGAACAAACTACGGGAAATAATGTTGCGCCGCAGGCAGCGCAGATATTCGAGCGGACCCAAAAAACCAGTCTGATACAATTCCCGTGCGTATGTCACAGCCGACTTTTTTTTCATCGCGATCCATTCGCATTGCTGCATTCGTTCTGCTTTTTGTCAGTGCATTTGCAATCCGCCTGTACGACCTGACCGATCCTCCCCTCGATTTTCATCCCACCCGTCAGCTGCTTTCGGCGATCAAAGCGCGGGCGCTGTATTTCAAGACCCGTCCGCCGGGCATCCCGGCTGAAAACCTTGAAACAGGCATTCGCCAGGCAAAGCTGAAGGCGCAGGTCGAGCCGGTGATCCTGGAGCAGCTGGTCGCATACACGTATCGCTTCAGCGGGGAGCAATTGTGGGTGGCGCGTATCTACTCGTCTCTTTTCTGGCTCATCGGGGGGGTGTTCCTCTTTTTACTGGTGCGTGACCTGCTTTCGTTCGACGCCGCGATCTTTTCGACGGCTTATTACTTGTTCTTCCCCTATGCCATTATCGCCAGCCGCAGCTTTCAGCCTGACCCACTGATGGTGATGTTCATCGTCGCGTTCTGGTGGGCATTTGCGCGCTGGATAAATCTTGCCCACAAATCTTCTCTTTCCAGGAAATGGGAGTGGATAACCGCAGTCTTCGCAGGGATTTTGGGCGGCGCGGCGATTCTGATCAAATTTTCCGCAGCCTTTTTTGTGATCGGCGCGGCGCTTGGGCTGGCATTCTCACGGTTTACATGGCGCGAATTGTTCCGTAATGGACAGGTCTGGCTGATGGCAGTTTTAGGTGCGCTGCCCGGCCTTATCTATCTCCTCTATGGTCTTTTCATCGAAGGTGGGCTGGGCGGCCAATTCAGCGGACGCTTTGTCCCCGCGCTGCTGGTCGATCCCTTCAATTATTTACAGTGGATGACCAGGATTAATCTGGCCGCGGGCGGAGTCTTTGTCATGCTCGCCCTGCTTGGATTCTTTTTGACGGGTGACAAGCAATTCCGTTCGCTTTTGTTTGGACTTTGGGGCGCGTATCTCATCTATAGTCTCATCTTTAATTACCACGCCGCAACGCACGATTATTACCAGCTTCCATTCATCCCGATCGTTGCTGTCTCGCTCGCTCCGCTTGGGGGGTGGTTCTTCGCTCGTTTGGCGGAATCAACCTTCCAGCGTTATCAGCGAAGCGCTGCGTACGTCATCCTGCTCTTCGGCCTGTTCACGGTACTATGGAACGTCCGCAACCTGATGAAGGCTGTGGATTACCGTCCTGAAGCCGCAATGTGGGCTGAGGTCGGCGAACTGATCGAAGATAAAAGCATTATCGCGCTGACGGAGAACTATGGATCGCAGCTGGAATACTGGGGCTGGCGGACCGTCCCCATCTGGCCGTACACGGGCGACCCCTTATACGCGCGAATCCAGGAGGAGGATGCTTACTTTGAAAAGTTGTTTTCAGACTATTCCTCACGGAAGGATTTTTTTCTGGTGACCGACCTCGACGAATTTTCACGGCAGACCCAGCTTAGGGAACGATTGAATGATTTTCCAGTCTTCATGGAAGGAGATGGATTTTTGATATTTAGTTTGAGGAATCCGTAGTTGACAAATCGACGGATTACTGGCTGCATCCGCTTTCTGAGTACTCGTAGATCTTCCAGGAGTCTATCCTTCGTACCAGGCAGTAATGCGCCTCCAGGTAGGAAATCTTTTCTTCGATTGTTTCGTTAGTTATGGGGAAACGATACAGCGGTTCATTTGTGTCAGTGTCAATGATAAATTTTGGTTGATTTTGGATGACATCGTCGTAGAATTGATCGATGAATGATGCAGCTGCATAGTTTTCCTGCGAAAGGGGAAGTTGATAAACAAAACGTGCCGGACTTTTCCGCTGTGCAAAGTAATTGATGGCTGTCTCAGCGCCCCATAGCAACACCTGGTCGTCAGGGGATGTATTTTCCTTAATGAACTGAATGACAGGCTCGTTCTTCTTGAAATCTCTATAAATGTAGAGTTGATTCAAATAACCATCAAAGGAATTCCAGAGGACGATACCCGCCAGGAAAAATACAAAAACATATTTTGAGATATTCAGGAATTTTCGATCCGGTGTCAATGAAAGGATTCCCCAAAGGGCTACTCCGCAGAAAAGCGCAAGGACTGGGAGCAGAGTCATGTAATAATGGGCGAAGGTTCTTCCGGGGATCTCGATCAGAATCAGCTCAATAGGCAGTGCGACCAGTCCGATTAAAAGGAGAGTCAGCGCCTTTCCAACGGAGTTTCTCCTGAAAAGGATCAGCGCGATCGTGAGGAGATAACTGATCATGGCGAGCTGGAACAGCCAGGCCCGGGTGAGCGGCCGGACGCCTTTGACAATGGCATCCAGTCGTTCGGTCAAGCTGCTGGCGGCGCGGGAGGCGTAGGCAAAATTGTACTCGAATGCTGCACTCCAGAACTGTGGGAGCGCGCCCTGAAGGCCAAAGAATAGAATCACGATCGCGCTGAACGTCAGACCGCCAAGCACTAAGAACATTAATTCACGAGTCCACCGTCTGCCCTGCCTGGACATCAGTCTCTGCAAGGTTAAAGCGATGACAATGGCAATCCAGGTCCCGATGGCTGTTTGTTTTGTGAAAAACGCGATGGCGCCTGTCAAACCGATCAGGAAAAAATCCCAGTCCGGGCGGCTGGATCTGTCCGCGTGATACACCAGGAATAACGCCGCAAATTGCAGGGGAAGTGTGTACTCGGTTGTGAGATTCCCACCTTGCAGGACGAACACGAGGGTCAACAGCCAGAGCATGAGACTGAAAACGGAGGGCAGGACGCCAAAGAGCCTTTTGATGAGCTGGAAGCCAAGAAACGCTGCCGCAAAGAGCAGGATTACTTCGATCAGCCATACTCCCCAGCGTGAGTGTTCCGAAATCGCCAGCCCCAGTGCGTTGAGATAGAGGATGACGGGCGGCTTATGGTCCCAGATATCCCGATAGGGAAGTTCGCCGCTCAAAATCCGCCAGCCCGTATACAGGAACACACCCGAGTCCCGGTACACGAGCGGCATATTCAACGGGCTGGTGGGGAGCAGCACACAAAGCACTCCCAGGAGGATAAGTACCTTGTCCCAGGTTTTGTAAATGATGTTCCGTAAGGATTGCATAAGCTGGCTTTACCGCTAGTCTCATAAAAAAATTTTACTTTTTGACTTGAATTGCAGGCTAAGATTCGAATTTCGAGTTTACTTAATTATGCGGCACTCTGCAATTGCAATATATCTACACGATCCGTTGCATTATAAGCCATCGCTCCAATGTCTCCTGCAAATCTGCGATACAATAAACTCCGCCTGTGCAGGAAAAAACGCCCTTTTTTACATCGATCCGCAGGCTGAGATTCGAATATCCTTTCAAGAAATTATGCAGAACTCTTTAAATTTTGAGAAAAATTTCCTTCGTTACGTCATCGGTATCGCTGTATTTGTATTGCTGATCGCCGCGGGATTATATGCAACCCTGGGGACATACTCCCGCTACGGCGGGGATGACTACTGTGAAGCGGCGCGGGTCCGTGCTTCTTCGCCTCTTGCCGCGGTCTTTGACCGCTACTTTGATGAGGATTGGCCCAGGCCCACGATGCGATATTCCAACCTTCTCTTTGTCGGCATCAGTGAGTCGCTCGGCAGGTACAATATGCCAATTACAATGGCATTCATGGTTGTGCTCTGGTTCGTTGGTTGTGTTTGGAGTGTTTGCGAAATCCGCAGGTTTCTGAAGATCGATTGGGCTTTTTGGGTCGATCTGTTTTTAGGCCTGATATTCGGTTTTTTCTGCATCAAGCTTGCCCCCAATCTTTTTGAGACCGTATACTGGCGTTCAGCCATGATGACTCATTTCGCGCCGCTCGTTTTTGGTTTGTTGCTGTTGTCTTTTTTGATCCGACAGGCACGCATCTCGGAGAGCAGGTCACCATCCTTGTGGATTTATTTTTTTATATTGGCTGCTACCTACGTGATTGCCGGATTTTCCGAACCGCCGACCACAACCTTGCTCACAGCCATACCTCTGCTTATGATCACAGTCTGGCTATGGGGAAAACCTCCTGCCAAACGCAGACACCTTGCCCTGCTTGGCGCAGTTTTCGCAGGCGCATTTCTGGGATTGCTGACCATGCTCCTTTCGCCTGCCAGCGCGGACGCGGCGCAGGCGAAGACGCTCAATATCATCCAGTTGCTGTCGGATTCGTTTCGTTACAGTTATCAATTTATCGTCGATTCGTTGAGGACCCAGCCTCTCCCACTTTTTTTGTGCATGCTGATTCCCTTTATCCTGGTATGGCTTGATCAACAGCTAAGACCCTCTGAGTTATCGCATAAGCAAAAGAGAGCGATTGAGATCGCGATGATTTCGATCCCTATTTTGGTATGGCTGTTGATCGCGGCCGGCTTTTCCCCCAGCGCCTACGGACAGAGTTTCCCCGTCGAGCGAATGCGTTTTCTTGGGCGGGCAATCATGATCGCCGCGCTCATGCTGGAGGGCCTTTTATTGGGTTTATTAATGGGGCGTGTCAAATTTCAGGCTAACCTCACTCCGCAGCGGACAGTGCTCGCAGTCCTTTTTGTCGTGACTGCTATTGGGTATCCCGTACGGACGACGGTAAACATATTACAATCGGAACTCCCTGAATATCGCACTCGCGCCGAGCAATGGGATGCACGTGATGCGGCGATGCGGGCAATGAAAAATGATGGAGTTCGCGATTTGACAGTTCCCTTTTTGTCCACAGAAGTCATCCAGGATCTGGGTGACCGCAGCGGGTTTCGACTCAACCGCTGTGCATCCGTGCTGTATGGTGTGGATTCGATCCTGGCTCTTCCCATGGGTGGGGAATAAAAACATGCCAATATCCAAGCCTATTCTCGTTACAGGTACACATCGCAGTGGAACCACCTGGATCGGTAAAATGCTGGCTGCCGACTCATCCACCGCGTATATCAGTGAACCGCTGAACGTCCTGCATCGTCCCGGTGTGCTGCGAGCGAAGGTAAAACACTGGTATCAGTATGTCTGTGAGGAGAATGAAGCTGAGTATTTGCCGGCGTTCCATGATCTGCTGGATTTTGATTACCACGTGTGGGATGAGATCCGTTCGATCCGCTCGCGCCGCGATTTTCTGCGCATGGGGCGGGATTTTGCGATCTTCTACAACGGTCTGATGCGCGGTCAGCGCGTGCTGATGAAGGATCCTTTTGCGGTTTTTTCCATGGACTGGTTTGCAAAACGATTGAACTGCAAAGTAGTCGTCGCGGTGCGGCATCCTGCCGCGTTTGTCAGCAGCCTCAAGCGCCTCAACTGGCCATTCGACCTCCAGGACCTGCTCGACCAGCCACTCTTGATGCGCGATCATCTCGAGTCTTATCGTGAGCGGATCGAATCGGCCAAGGCAGGTGACAACCTCGAACAATG